>JADFXY010000073.1:0-14086 GCA_015233355.1 Deltaproteobacteria bacterium
GTCTTCAATTTTCCGAACACCTTGCTTGATCGAGTAAACCTCCGGGAACACGTGGTCTGGATGATGCCCGCCGAGCCTGATGATACAGCCAAAGAAGACTTTCAGATGTCGGCCGAAGACTACCTGCGCATGGGGTTGGTCAAACTGGCTAAGATGGACATGCCGGTGCCGTATGAAGTCGAAAATATGTCAAAAGATATCCTGGTCGTGGGTGGTGGCGTGTCCGGCATGACGGCGGCCCTGGACGCGGCTAAGGCTGGATATAAGGTCGTCTTGGTTGAGAAGGAAAACGAGCTGGGTGGCTTCATGGGCCGGATGAAAATGAAAGCCCCGGAGAAGTCTCCTTACCAGGAGTTGGAACCCACCGGCGTCGAGGACAAGATAAAGGAAGTTAAGGGTAACGGCAATATCAAAGTCTTTACCGGATGCACCATCGAGCGCATTGCGGGTGCTCCGGGTATGTTTGACGTATCCATAAAGAAAAACGGCACCTCCGTGGCTGAACGAGTCGGCGCCATTGTCCAGGCTACCGGGTGGAAACCCTATGACGCCAATAAACTGAGCGACTGGGGATATGGTAACTTCCCCAATGTCATCACCAATGTGCAAATGGAAGAAATGGCTAAAGCCGGCAAGATCACTCGTCCCTCCGACGGTAAGGAAGTGTCCAGTGTCGCCTTTGTCCAGTGCGCCGGGTCCCGCGACGAAAAGCACTTACCCTACTGTTCGGCCGTCTGTTGTATGGCTTCATTGAAACAGGCCACATACGTTAAGCAGCAGAATCCCGACGCGGCCACCTACATTGTCTACAGAGACATCCGGACTCCCGGTCAAGACGAAAATTTTTATCGGGCGGTCCAGAATGGCGGGACTGTATTTATCCGCCGAGATGGTGATCCAAGGATCGAAGAAGGCGACGAACAAACTTTATCCCTGGAAGTTAAGGATATGCTGCTCAACCAAGATGTGCGGTTAGAGGAGCTGGACCTGATCGTTTTGGCTACCGGGATGATGCCCACCACCCACACCACCGAATTCGATATTCCCTGCGCCGAGGGTGAAGAGAAGAAAGTAGAAGCCGTAAGTCTGGCCACCAAAGACTATATCCCCAAAACCGGCCAGGTCCTTAATTTGGCCTACCGGCAAGGTCCGGAGCTTCCGCTTCTCAATCTCTATGGATTCCCGGATTCTCACTTTATTTGCTTCCCCTATGAAACCCGCCGGACCGGTATTTACGCTGCCGGACCCGTTCGTCGCCCGATGAAAATGACCACCAGTAACTCGGACGCGGCCGGCGCCGCCATGAAGGCCATTCAGTGTGTCGAAAATGTGGCCGTAGGTTCCGCAGTTCATCCCCGTGTGGGTGATACCACCTTCCCCGAGTTCTTCATGCAACGCTGTACCCAATGTAAGCGGTGTACTGAGGAATGTCCATTTGGCGCCATCAACGAAGACGAAAAGGGCAATCCTTTGCCTAATCCTTCTCGTTGCCGTCGGTGCGGTGTGTGCATGGGTGCTTGTCCCGAACGGATCATCTCGTTTAAGAATTATTCCGTGGATATGATCGGCTCCATGATCAAATCCATCGAGGTTCCCGGAGAGGACGAGGAAAAGCCGCGAATAGTTGCACTGGTCTGTGAAAACGACGCTTATCCTGCCCTGGATATGGCCGGGTTCAAGAAACTGCCGGTCAGCCCATACATTCGCTTCGTCCCGCTCCGCTGTTTGGGTTCAATCAATCTGGTTTGGATCGCCGACGCTCTGTCCAAAGGCATCGACGGTGTCTTGCTCATGGGTTGCAAGCATGGGGACGACTATCAGTGCCACTTCATTAAAGGAAGTGAGCTGGCTAATATCAGGATGTCCAAAATATCCGAGACCTTGAACCGGTTGGTGTTAGAATCTGATCGGATTCGAGTGGAACAAGTGTCCATCACCGATATTGATCGGATCCCCAGCATCGTGGGTGATTTTGTCGCTCGAATCCAAGAAATGGACCCGAATCCGTACAAGGATATGTAAACCTTCTCCGTGATATCCTCTTTTTGTGCGGGGGATCTTCCCCCGCCAAAGAAATATGTGTACACGACGTCATTTTTTTGATATACGGAACGGATCATTGCCGAAGCGGCAGCACTACGCTGAGGCCGAACGCTTACATCTAACAAGCCTTTTTCAAGAGGATGCATATGGAAAAGAACGAGGCGGTTAAAAAGAAGGCCTATGATCCCACCTTCGCCAATGAGGTCTTCAAAAATGTCGATTCCGGAGAGGGAATTAAAACTTGCATGCAGTGTGGCGTCTGCGCCATGTCCTGCCCCCTGAAGGAACATATGGAATATTCGCCTCGGCGGATATTTGCGTTGGTCCGGATGGGAGAACGGGATAAGGTGCTCGGTAGTCGCGACATCATGTTATGTACTTCCTGTTACACTTGTAAAGTCCGATGCCCCCGCAAGGTGCCGGTAATGGACGCCATGCATGGACTGGCTCATTATGCGCTGGTGCAGGGCTACGTTCCACGCAAAGAAACCGCGGTGTTTGGCCGGAAATTTTGGGATTGCGTATACAAACTCGGCAAGATTGATGAGAAGGCTGTGGCCCAAAACTTCATGTTGGCCGACGGTATGGTCGCCGGCATCCCCAAGGCCATGGAGAACATGCCCATGGGATTGGCGATGCTCTTTCATCATCGCATGAAACTTCTACCAGAAAAACCGATCAAGGAAATCAAGGCGTTCCGGAAGATGCTCGACCTGGCCGAAGAGCTAGGAAAGGGAGGGGATAAGTGATGGAATATTTCCTCTATTGGGGATGCGCCCTGGAAGCCGGCGACAAGCACTACCTGGTCTCCATCGAGCCCGTGGCTGAGGTTTTAGGCATCCATTTCAGGGAGATCGAGGATTGGAATTGCTGCGGGGCCAGTATCGGATATATCGGCGGGAATGAGTTATCGGGCGAAATATTGGCCGCCCGTAATTTGGCCTTGGCCGAATCCCAGGGGCATTTCGATATCGTGGCCCCCTGTAGCTCCTGCTATGTGGTGCTGAATAAGGTCAACCGGGAGCTTCAAGCAAATCCGGCTCACCTTGCCAAGGTTAACAGCATCTTAGCCGTGGGTAACCTGAACTACAAAGGCAGCCTGAAAGTCCGGCACATCCAAGATGTCCTGATCAATGACGTGGGTGTCGACAAAATTAAGGCGGCGGTCAAACATCCGCTTACCGGCGTAAAGGTGGCCGGGTATGTGGGCTGTCAGACAGTCCGGCCTTATGGCGAATACGACAGTGTGGAAAAACCTGTGGTTATGGACAAGCTCCTGGAAGCCTTGGGCGCTGAAGTGGTCCAATTCGATTCCAAAATGGTCTGTTGCGGTTCAGGAATTTTCTTCACCGAACAGGCACTGGGATTCCAACAAGTTGATAAAATCCTGACCGACATTGAAAAGAACGGCGGTCAGATTGTCTCCACCGCATGCCCCATGTGTCAGATGAACCTTGAGGTTTATCAGAAAAAAGTCAATGAAGCTTTGGGCTCGAATCACTGTCTCCCCATCGTTTTCATTACGCAGTTAATGGCTGTGGCCTTTGGCCTCCACCCGAACAAAGCTGCTGCCCTTAATCATAACATTATCCCAGCCGCCCCGGTTCTCCTTGGCGGCCATTAAGCAGCACGGTTGATACCTATAAACCCTGCCCGTAGCTCAAGCGTAATTGAGCGCGCGGCGGGGTTTTTTTCATTTTCCGTCCTCGGCAACGAGCCATGATTGTGGCTCCTACAAAGTCAGAGATAACATCCGTTTGTTTTCTCCAGCTCGTAAGCTCCCGCCGAAATATTGTTTTCAAAAAAGAATGAAGTTATGATCGCTACAAAAGTTCAGTGGCAGCAGGCCATCATAACCAGGGCTGACCGGGAACAGATGAACGGCCACCGGGGAGTGACTATTTGGTTCACCGGCCTTTCGGGATCAGGCAAATCCACCCTGGCTGCGGAAACGGAAAAGGTTTTATTTGATCTCGGACACCGTCAACATCATCATCGACTACCTGGCCAGGCATAGGCTTATTTCTCTTGGGCTGGGGCGTGGTTAGACTCCGGAGATGGTCGGTATGTATTTTTTTCGCGCAATTGTTTGCTCTGGTCTCATTATTTATTGTTGTCTGGCCGCTGGTTGGGCCTGGGCCGGCCCGGCCGGTGTCGAAATCCGGGTCTATTGTGATTCCCGGACGATGGAGGTAATCAGTGAAGGCCGCGTCCTCCATCTTTTCTCCGTCCAACTTGGCGAAAAGGGATGCGACAAGGCTCAGGAAGGGGATAAAAAAACCCCTATCGGGACCTATCGGATCACCTGGTTGGTAAGCCAGGGTAAAGTTTGCGGGCAGGGGCAGGCCACTATAAAAGGGGCGACCTGGTGCCGGGAACAAGACAGCGCCCTAGTTTTGGGCGGCCCCGTTCCGACGAATCAGACTTGTACAGAAGAACTTTGGCGGCCGGGTTATGGGCGGCATGGGGTGGTTATCGGCCTGGATTATCCCAATGGGGAGGATAAAGCCGGGGGCAAGACCGGAAGTTGTATCCAGATCCATGGCTCGACCAGAAAAGCGATGAAGTCCGGCTCCGCCGGATGCATCAAACTCTTGGATCAGGATGCCCTGACCCTGTGTCAAATCATAAATCCGGCAGAGACCTTGGTCACCATAACGTCATCCAGGCAGATGAAAAATGATTTGAAATAACGTCTTATTATTTGTTATAAGCTAGTTATACACAGACGAGGAAGTAGCTGCAGATTAGCATATTGACCATGGCCTACCTGTAATGTTACCTTCTTATGACCGCGCCCCGGCAAAAAGGGTAAAGCCCCTGAGATCCGTTAGTGTTATTGTGAATGGGGAGGAAAGGCATGACAACCGTCGGCAGCAGTGACAAACGGTCAAACACCGATCGGCTGTTGAACAAACTTATCAGCCTAACGGACCAGGTGGCTAACGGGTGTTATGATGTGGCTGGAGAAATCTTTGAACTCACCAAGGCGGGAGTCTATCCCGAACAGATAGTCAAGCTGGCCGAGGCATTTGGGATGATGGTGGTCAGGTTGGAGGTTCGTGAGTATCAACTCCAGGAAAGAGTCGAGAACCTGATCAAGAAGCACCAAGAAGTCAATCAGGTCACGGAAAAACTTTCTTCCGAAAATAATTACCTGAAAAACAAGCTCCGACAGAAGTTTGCCCCGAAGCGAATCGTCGGCCAAAGCCCCCAAATACTCGATTTGCTCGAGACCATAGACAAAATTGCCGATACCCCGGTCAACGTTCTTATTCTAGGTGAAACCGGCACCGGCAAAGAACTCTTCGCCAAGGCGATCCATTATCAAAGCTATCGCAATGACAAGCCGTTTGTGGCCTTGAACTGTTCCGCCCTCCCGGAACACCTGGTGGAAAGTGAGTTATTCGGAATTGAAAAAGGTGTGGCCACCGGGGTTGACAGGCGAGCAGGTAAGATTGAGCAGGCTGACGGCGGAACGTTGTTTCTGGATGAAATGGGTGACATGCCGCTTCCGGTCCAAGCCAAGTTGTTGCGGGTTCTGGAAGAACGGGAGTTTGAACGGGTTGGAGGCCGAAAAACCATTCACGTGGATAACCGGGTGATTGCGGCCACCAGCCGAAACTTAAAAAAAGCCTTGGAACAAAATACCTTTAGAGAAGATTTGTTCTACCGGTTGAACGTCGTCAGGTTGAACGTACCACCGGTGAGAGAGCGAAGAGACGACATTCCCCTGTTGTTGAATGCCTTTCTTGAATACTGGTCCAAGAACCTCAATCGCGGGGCCATGAATTTCAACCCCGAATTATTGAGACTACTAAAAGAATACCCCTGGCCTGGTAATGTCCGGGAACTGGAGAATGAGGTGGAGCGGGCCGTGGCTTTGGCCGTTTCCGAAACCATCGAACTTGACGACCTGTCGGAGGATATCCGCAATTATTTTCGAAGCAGGGTTGAGCGAAAAACCGATTTAACACCCGAGACTGAAGTGACGGAACCGCGGCTCATCAAGTCGATGCTGGCCGCAACTAAAGGAAACAAATCCGAGGCGGCCCGCCGGTTGGGCCTGAGCCGGGAAGGGTTGCGGAAAAAAATGATCCGCCATGGGATATCTTAGGTGCAGGTTACAGGTTACTCGTTACATGTTACTGGTTGCTGGTCTTAGGTTTTCGGGTACGGGATTCATCCCCAAGGGGTTGGAGATCCAGCCGGTTGACATTTAAGTATTAACCAGCAACTAGCGACCAGTAACCAGCAACGGGTAACGGGCAACGGGCAACAAGAAACTGGTTGACATAACCAGCGATGAAGGTTAGGGTAACCGGAAATACATGTTTTCTTTCCTCGGAAAACATCTATAGATATCACCTATTTTTTATTTCAACCAGGTAAATTCGTGGAGCCTGTGGCTTTCTGATGATGACGGGCGGGTTTTCCGGCGGTCATCATTGAGGCTCCAGGCCGCAGAGACAATATAAGGTGAGAGTTATGGTTGGTGCTTTGCTGAAAAAAGTCTTCGGAAGTAAAAATGATCGGGAACTGAAACGGATGGCTCCCATTGTGGACCGGATTAATTCATTCGAAAATGAGATGCGGGCCAAGAGTGACCAGGAACTGGCCGACATGACAAATATTTTGAAAGATAGGCTGGCCCAGGGAGAAGCTCTTGACGATATTTTGCCCGAGGCTTTTGCCGTAGTTAGGGAGGCCGGAATCCGTACGCTGGGGATGCGCATTTTTGACGTCCAGTTGATTGGCGGCCTGGTGCTGCACGAAGGCAAAATCGCCGAAATGAAGACGGGTGAAGGTAAGACCTTGGCGGCCACTTTGCCGGTTTACCTCAATGCCTTGACGGAGAAAGGCGTTCACGTGGTCACCGTAAATGACTACCTGGCGCACCGGGACAGCGAGTGGATGGGCGCGATATACAAGTTTTTGGGGCTGACCGTGGGTGTAATTGTCCATGACATGGACGACGAGGATCGCCAAACGGCCTATAATTCCGACGTCACCTACGGGACCAATAACGAATTCGGGTTTGATTATCTCCGGGACAATATGAAATTCCGGCTCGAAGATATGGTCCAGCGCAGGCATCACTACGCCATCGTCGACGAAGTGGACAGTATCCTGATTGACGAGGCCAGAACGCCATTGATTATCTCCGGAGCGGCTGAGGAATCTACCAAGCTCTATCAATCCATCGACAAAATCGTCATCCAGATAGCCAGGCACCAGGCCAACTACGCCAAAGATGAGAAGGCCAGGACAGTGGTCTTAACCGAAGAAGGTGTGGCCTCGGCAGAGAAACTGCTGGGCATAGATAATTTGTATGAGCCCAAGTACATCGATCGGCTTCATCACGTCAATCAGGCCCTCAAGGCCCATATCTTGTTTAAGCGGGACGTGGATTACGTGGTCATCAACGGCGAAGTCATCATAGTTGACGAATTCACCGGACGGCTTATGCCGGGACGTCGATATAGCGAAGGATTACATCAAGCCTTGGAAGCCAAGGAAGGGGTTAAGGTGGAGAGTGAGAATCAGACTCTGGCCACCGTGACCTTTCAAAACTATTTCCGGATGTACGAAAAACTGGCCGGCATGACTGGAACGGCTGACACCGAAGCTCCTGAATTCGCTAAGATTTATAAGCTGGAAGTCATGGTTGTCCCCTCAAACAAAAAGATGATTAGAATCGATTATCCCGATGTAATATACAAAACCCAGAAAGATAAATTCAATGCCGCGATTGAAGAAATAATCAATCTTAATCAAAAAGGTCAGCCCGTCCTGGTGGGCACGGTATCAATTGAGAAATCGGAATTTCTCGCCGCGATGTTGGCCAAACGCGGGGTCAAGCATAATGTCTTAAACGCCAAGCACCATGAACAGGAAGCTATGATTATTTCCCAGGCCGGGCAACCTGGGGCGGTGACCATCTCCACCAACATGGCTGGCCGGGGGACCGACATCGTCCTGGGGACTGGCGTGACTGATGTGGGCGGGTTACATATTTTGGGTACGGAACGGCATGAAAGCCGGCGAATTGATAACCAGCTCCGGGGCCGGGCCGGCCGGCAGGGCGACATCGGGTCTTCCAGATTTTATCTCTCCTTCGAAGACGACCTGCTTCGAATTTTTGGATCCGACCGGATCACCGGACTGATGGACCGGATGGGCATGGAAGACGATGAACCGATCGAACATAATCTGGTGACTAAAGCCATTGAAAGCGCCCAGCGCAAAGTAGAGGGTCACAACTTCGATATTCGGAAGCATCTGCTGGAATATGACGACGTGATGAACGAGCAGCGGAAGACCATTTATGGGCAGCGCCGGGAAATCCTCGATGGGGCTGACTTAAAAGATGAGATGCTCAACTTCATCGAGGAGTGGGCGGAGAAATCCGTCGATGCCTTTACCGACCCCAAAACCTTTGCCGATGAATGGGACCTGGTGGCCCTGGACAGCAAGGTATTCACCCAGTTTGGATTCCACCTGGACCTGACCGGTGACGTGATTGAGGGCTTGACGCAGGACGACCTGACTGAAATGATCTTTGATAAGGCCAAGGAGATCTATGACGGGCGGGAGGCTGAGTGGGGTCTAGAAACCGCCCGTTACTTAGAGCGGATCATTATGCTTCAGGTGATCGATGTTTTGTGGAAAGATCACTTGTTGGCCATGGACCACCTTAAGGAAGGCATTGGGCTGAGGGGGTACGCTCAGGTTGATCCCCTTCGGGAATACAAAAAAGAAGGTTACAACATGTTCATGGAGATGGTCGACCAGATTAAAGAGACCGCGTTGAACCGTTTGTTCAGTGTCCAGTTGGCTGAGGAAGAAGATTTAGATTACCTTGAGGAAGAGCGCCCCCAGAAATACGTGCTTAACCGAGGTGACGGAGACGGGCAGACCGCGGCCCAACCGGTGCGCCGGAAGGACCGCAAAGTCGGCCGGAATGAACCCTGTCCTTGTGGCAGTGGAAGAAAGTTTAAGAAATGTTGCGGGAGAGGGCAATGATAGACGAGGTTACCGGATTTAAGGCCGCTGCCGTCCGAGCCGGCCTAAAAAAACAGTTGGATAAGACCGACATGGGCGTAATTTTTTCGGACACCCCGGCCACCGCCGCCGCCGTATTCACTACCAGCCGGGTCAAGGCCGCACCGGTCCAATTGTCCATGTCCCGGATCGTCTCCGGCCAATGCCGGGCTGTGCTGATTAACGCCGGTAATGCCAACGCCTGCACCGGTCCGGAAGGGCTTAGGGATGCCGAGGAACTGACAGCGTTGCTGGCCGACAGGTTGCACCTCGAGGCCGGGTTGGTTTTGGCCGCTTCCACGGGTGTGATTGGCGCCCGGTTAAATAAGGAGGCCATGACCGCGGCCATTCCAAAACTGGTTGAGTCCCTGCATCCCGCCGGCCTGACCGAGGTGGCCGAGGCCATGATGACCACGGATACGGTCAAGAAAACGGTGTTTAAAGAGATAGACCTGGGCGGGGTTCCGGTCCGGATGTTTGGGATGGTTAAGGGTGCCGGCATGATTCGTCCCGATATGGCTACGATGCTTTGTTTTGTGGTCACCGACGCGGCGGTGGAAACCGGGTTTCTTAACCGGGTGTTGCGGGAGGCCGTGGATGCCTCTTTCCATCGGATCACGGTGGATGGCGATACCAGCACCAACGATACCGTCCTGGTCATGGCCAATGGTCGATGTGACGGCCCGGTGATTGATGGAACTTCAGGCTCCGTGGGCCTCCAATTTGGCCGGATGCTGCAGGAGACCCTGGTGGAGCTGGCTGAGATGGTGGTGAAAGACGGCGAAGGGGCCACCAAGCTGGTCAGGATTATCCTCCAGGGGGCCCGGGATGCCGCTCAGGCTAAGGCTGCAGCTATGACCGTGGCTGAATCGAGTCTCGTTAAAACGGCTATTTTTGGCCAAGACGCCAATTGGGGGCGAATAATGGCGGCCTTAGGCCGGTCAGGAGCTGAATTTGACCCGGAGATGACGGACATTATGTTTGATCAGGTCAAACTGGTATCTCAGGGGCGCTGGGCCGGGGCTGAGGCGGAACGGGCCGCGACGCAGGTGCTGCAGCAGCCTGAATTGACCATCACCATTGATATTAAAGCCGGCCCCGCGGCATTCACCGCCTTGACCTGCGATTTATCAATCGATTACATCAAAATAAATGCCGACTACCGGTCATAATCGGGGTAGTGCTTTTCTATAAAATTTCAGGAGAATGGATGGCGGGAAGAATACTAGCCCTGGACGTAGGGACCAAAACCATCGGCGTAGCCGTAAGCGACGAACTGGGGATTATCGCCCAGGGGTTGACCACCATCAGGCGCCGGGACGAGCAAACGGACCTGGACCAGGTCGCCGCCATTGTGGATGAATACCAGGTCAAAGAGGTCGTGGTCGGGTTACCGTTCAACATGGACGGAAGCATCGGTCCCTCGGCCAGGCTGGTTTTGGCGCTGGTGGAGCAATTGATCAGTCGCCTGACCGTTCCGGTGGAGACCTGGGACGAAAGATGGACCACCATGGCGGCCGAGCGGACCCTGATTGAGGCTGATGTCCGCCGGGAAAAGCGCCGCAAAGTGATTGACAAAGTGGCTGCCACGTTCATCCTTCAGGGCTATCTGGATGCCGCCGCCAACCGGAACAGGGACAAAGAGCGGTGAAAAGAAAGTTGATCTTCGGGCTGGTGGGGCTGGCTTTTTTATTGATTGGCGTGCTTTCGGCTTCTTGGCTGGTTTCGTTTTCAACCTCCCCAACGGCTAAAGAGGGTCCCTCCAAGATAGTGTTGATCAAGAAAGGGACCGGGATTACGAGCCTGGCCGGGCAGTTGGCAGCCGAAGGCTTGATTGGTTCCAGAGATTTGTTTGTGGTGCTGGTCGGGTTAACCGGGCAGAGGGGGAAAATCAAGGCCGGCGAGTATGAACTTAGCCCGACCATGAGCCCCTGGCAGATATTGGAGATTCTGGTGCTGGGCAAGGTGTTCATTCACCGGGTGACCATTCCCGAAGGCTTTACCGCCAGACAGATTGGTCTTCGACTGGCTCGGGAGGGCCTGGTATCGGAAAAGGCATTCATGAGCAAGGTCAATGACGCCGCCTACGCTGCCTCTCTGGGGATGCCCGGCCCGACCCTGGAGGGGTATCTTTTCCCGGATACCTATAACCTGACCAGGTCCCAGACCGAAGACGACATCCTCAAGTTGATGACCGACAGGTTCAAAAAAACCTTTGCCAGGTACCAGGCCGGAAAACCCCCGGCCAACTTGACCCTCCGGCAGGCCGTGATTCTGGCTTCAATCATCGAAAAAGAGACGGGCCAATCTGACGAGAAGCCGAGGGTTGCCTCGGTCTTCACCAATCGCCTGGTTCGGGATATGCCGCTTCAAAGCGACCCTACGGTCATTTACGGATTGGACGACTATGATGGGCACCTGACCAAGAGACAATTGACTTCCGACACTCCTTACAACACCTATACTCGAAAGGGACTCCCGCCGACACCAATTGCCAATCCCGGCCAATCTTCGCTCGAAGCCGTGTTTTTCCCGGCCAAAGGGCAAGATCTCTACTTCGTTTCCAAGAATGACGGCACCCACTATTTTTCCCGCACCTTACAAGAACACAATCAAGCTGTTATAACCTACCAGAAAAATCGTGGTGAATAACCGGGGGCTGGAACGGCTGAAGAAATATTTATTTTTTATATGGCTAAGCCCCATTTGTCCAGACGGCTCCAACCTTGGTCTTGGTGACCCACGTTTAACTTTATGACGGGACCATCGGAAGATAAACGGCAAAAACAGTCCCTTGCCCCGGCTTGGAATCGACCACGATTCGGCCCGAGTAGTTTTCCACAATTCTCAGGCTGATGGCCAACCCCAATCCCGTCCCGCGCTCTTTGGTCGTGAAAAACGGAATAAACAGACTGTCCAGATCATCCGGGGCAATGCCTTCTCCGGTGTCTTCCACTTCAATCACGGCGGTGGGTACTTCATGCCCAAGATAAATGGTCTTTTTTTCATCTTCCCTGGTCGTTACGGTAATGGTGCCGCCGGCAGGCATGGCGTCTGTGGCGTTAGCCAACAGATTCCAAAGAACCTGCCTGAGCTGTTCAGGATCAATGTCGACCACCAGCCGCGGCGTCAGGTCGGATTTCAGAACGATTACCCGATCTAAATTAGTTGAATTATTATATACATCGAGTGTTTCATCCACTACCTGTGAGATATCGATAGGTACACCTTTGGGCAAATCCGGTTTCGACAAAAGAAGAAACTCCTCGACTAAATGATTCAGCCTATCCACTTCCCGGACCACAATATCCATCAGCCTTTTGTTGACCGGTGTTAAGTCGGGTTCGTTTTGCAGGACCTGGACGGAACCGCTTATCGAGGCTAAGGGGTTTCTGATTTCATGGGCCACCCCGGCGGCAAGCTCCCCGGCTACGGCTAACCGGTCAATTCTCTTGACATGTTCTTCCATCTCCTTGAAGGTGGTCCGGTCGTTAAAGAGCAATATCTTACCTACCTGCCGCCCATTGGGGTCATACAACGCAGACTGAGAAAAACTTAAGAATAGTCTCTGTCCTCCGGTCCGGGCGAACGGGACGTAATCCCGGCGCTGGTCAAGTGTAAGACTCTGAGGGATGGGTTCCCGGATTAACTGGCCCAGTCCAGGGAAAATTTCTCTTATGGGCCGGTTAAAGAGATAATTAAACGGCTGTCCGATAATCTGTTCAGCGGCCCGGTTCAAGTAGGTGATTCGCAGCTCATTGTTTAGGGTGATCAACCCACTTTCCAGGCTCTGGATGATGCTGTCGCTAAAAATGGACAACTGATCCAAATCCAGTTGTTTCGCTCTTAACATCACCTGAGTGTTCTTCATCTGTAAGGACAGGTAGCTGGTCAAAAATGCCACAGCGTAAAATGATAAGATATACATGGTGATATGATATAACGCATAGCCGGGCTGGAAATACCGGGCACTGGCACTCATGGTTCCCCAAGGCTCGATAATTTCGTAAAACTGCAGATCGACCAGGGTCCCATAGATGATGCTGTTAATGGAGGCGATAATCAATCCCCCCCGGCGGTACAAGACAATACTGGCGGCGATGATGTTGAGCATATACATAAGTGAGTACAGGCTATCTATCCCGCCGGTGGCAAAAATAGCTACAGAAATACAAATCGAGTCGAGGACCAGTTGCAGATAGACGTGTCGGGCATAGTTTTTTATTTTGTTCAGGTACAGGGAGTAGGCCAGGGTGAGTAGATAGGTAACGCCGATCAGACCATAGAGAATGGCCAGGCTGGGGGTGATGATGTTTTCTTGATACTTGATTTGAAAGACGATGGCCACGCCCAGGGCAAAGGAAATCAAGATGACCCGCAAGAGCATTAACCACCGCAAGCGATTAAACAGCTCATCCGTATTCCTGTTGTCATTTTTTGGAATGGACATGTTGATTTATGAGGCGTTGTTTGCCGCTGTCTTGAGGCAATAATATATGATTAGCCTCACAAAACAGCGACAAAGGCCGGCAAATAGACACCGGCAAGGGGTAACCGGCAATAAGCAGCCGAAATGTTGTTAGTTGGCTCCAACCAGGCTGGCCATTTGAAAGATAGGTAGATACATGGCGATAACCAGACCACCGATGGTCCCGCCGAGAAAGACCATCAGCAACGGCTCGAGCATGGCGGTTAATCCTTCTACGGCTACATCCACTTCGTCATCATAGAAGTCGGCGATCTTCTCGAGCATGGTATCAAGTTCCCCGGTGGATTCTCCCACGGCGATCATCTGGACGACCATGGAGGGAAAAACTTTAGTTTCCGACAGGGGTTCCGATATCGACCGGCCCTCGCTGATGGCTGCCTTGGCCGCCAGGATGGCGCCTTCGATGATCTTATTCCCGGAAGTCTTGGCCGTGACGTCCAGTCCGTCCAATATGGGAACACCACTTGAGACCATCGTACTTAGAGTCCGGGAGAATTTGGCCACAGCCAC
>JADFXY010000074.1:0-4109 GCA_015233355.1 Deltaproteobacteria bacterium
GATGTGGACATCCCCTTGCCTTCAAATCATGCCCTGATTCAAGCCCTGCATCGCTATCGCCGGGAATTTAACGATGAGTTGGGTCAGGCCGGGTCACCCTATGCCCCGGAACGATTCAGCTATGAATGGAAAATGGTTAAATCCGGGCTGTGGGAAGAGATGAAGGTGTCCCGGGGGGCCAGGAAGGATTTGAAAATACGTCTTCGGGCCGGCCACCCGGCCAACGAGATCCTCAATGAGGCCAAAAAGGAAGGCAGCGACCTGATTGTGCTGGGATGCAGCAAGGGAAGCCAGTGCCTATGGCAGGACCCGGCCGATGTGCCGCAAGCCGTCGTCGGCAACGCCGATTGCTCCGTCCTGCTGGTCAAGGAGGACAAGCCGATCAAAAGAATTATGGCCTGTATCGAGGACTCGACCGTCAGTCAGGAATCTCTGGAAATGATTAACCAGATGGCCACGATCCATCAGGCCCGGCTGGAACTCGTCGGCCTGACCAAAGACGGCGCGGCCAAACAGGTTGAATATACCAAATTGATCGAGGTGGGCGATTATTTCAGCGACCGGGGCATTTCGGTCAAAAACCGGCTGACCGAAATGAAGGAATTTGAAGCGGTCATCGCCAAAGAAACCGACGAGGACTTACTGGCGTTCTGGATGGGGAAAAAGTCGCTGTTGTCCGTGCTGTTCCCGAAAGACTGGATGGACAGATTCTTAAGTACCTGCCAATCTTCGGTGCTGGTCTTGCGCTAGGCACAGAATGATCATGACTAAGGGGTGATGACGATGAAGGTCTTAGTAACGCTGGTTGCTGGTTGCTCGTTGCCCGTTACTCGTTGCCGGTTACTCGTTGCTGGTTGTTGGATACCATGACTAAGGGGTGATGACGATGAAGGTCTTAGTAGCCGTGGATAAAAGTGAGGCGTCTCAGGTCGCGCTGCAATATACCTGTCATTTGTTGGAGCATTTTGACGCCAAGGTGGTGGATGCGCTTTATGTCAAACCGGATGAAGCCGATCTCGGCCCGGAAACCCTGTACATGCCCTTTGTGGCCAAAGACCAGGTCAAGGCCTGGATCGAGGCGGAAGCCGACGCGGTGGGCGAGCAGGTCCTGAGTTCATGCAATGTCTGCGAAACCGGAACATACTTTGTGCCACCTTCCGGGGCGGCAATCATCATGGTTGGTTTGTGGACCACGGTCAGTTCACACAGGGCATGGGGCGGCGTCCGGCAGACTATGTATTGATCCACATGGGCATCGCCTTTCACCACAGGCACGCCCAGGCCCCAGGTGGCGCTGATCATCAGGTTGTCTTCCTCCGGGGAGGCCAGATCCATGGTATAGACCACTCCGCTGACCTTAGCCCGGACCATCGTCTGGCAGGCCACGGCCATGGCCAGTTCATGCATTTGAAACCCCTTCTGGCTCTGGTAAGCCAGGGCGGTGCGGGAATAGGCTCCCGCTAAGACCTTCTTATAACTTTCCGGAAGTTGCGCCACCGGGACATTTAAGTAGGTTTTATATTGCCCGGCAAAACTATGGACGCCATCTTCCCCCCAGGCGCTGCTGCGGACCGCTAATAACAGCGGTTCATCGTGATACTTTTTCTGAAGCACTTCGACGGCTTTTTCTATCTGCTGGATCAGTTCCGGTGGAAATTTCCCGTTCAGCAAACACGCCTCGACCGCCTCGGCCATCTGTTCGGTGGATGCTTCATCCTCGGGATCCCATGCGGTGAACAGGTTTTGGAGTTGATCATACAGTTGATTCCATTCCAGAAAAGCTCGAAAAGCGCTGGTTGTAACCGCAAATCCGTCCGGCGTGGTCAGGGCCAAAACATTCTTAACGTCGGCCAGGTTGGCATTTTTATTTCCAACCAGCTCATTCATGTCCTGACTGAGCCCGGCATATGGAATCACTGCGTCGCCTCGCGGCAGAATCCACTTGCCGGTCAGATCTTGTTGAATCTTCTCATTGATATTTTCAAACCGGTTAAACAGCTTATCGTATTTCCGGGGAGCCAGGGCATTGAGATCAAAAATCAGGCTGTGCACCTGGGCTTTAAGCTGCTCATACACTGACAAGATGTACTGCCGGTCAAAGATATACTCCCCGCTCAGCTTATCCCCCATATCGGCGATCAGCTCCAGGGCCTCGTTATTAGCCGTCAAAATATCCTGAAACTTCTTGAACAACCTGCCGAAAGAATATTCCGTCTCCCTCTGGTGAACCTGCCGGGAAAAACTCCTGAGCCACAAATCCTGAAACTTATGGACAAGCCTGGTCAGGAAATGTTCTGTTTCCTTTTGGCGGCCCCGCCGTATTAGAGTTTCCAGGAACTGATGCAATCGCATAACCTTGCCTTAGTTGACCGCCACCCCAAAGGGGAAATTTTAATTCGGTGAAGCCGCCGACCCGTCAACTGTCCGGTGTCCCGGCCGGAGAAGATTCACGATCCTCTAATGGGCGCCTTTGCTGCGTCCAAAAACCAACCCGGTAAAGAGACAGGCGATGATGGCGTTGAGAGTGGCCAGGATGCCGTAGAGGGTGCCGTGATTGAAGGCCATGTCAGCCAGGAGCGCTGGAAAGCCTTCCAACTTGACCACCAGAGGTTGTTCGGCTTTGGCCACAATGTCTCCGTGCTTAACCGCATAGACTTCAATGACATACTTGCCTGGCGGAAATTTGGCCGGAATAGCCGGGTTGGCCTCGAAGTTCTTTTGGACTCCGCTGTCCATGGCGTACCGAATCCCCGTCGTCACCGCATAAAGTCCTTCCTTTTCTTTGAGCCTCAAAAATTCCTTGATCAAGAAATCCCGATCCGGGGTCTCCGGCGTAATCACGGTGCGATGGGACAAAGCCGGCAATCCCAGTTGATAAACCGGGGCGGCGTCCTTCCTGGTTTCCAGCAAGTCTTCAAACGTCTTGGACGTGGCCATCAGAAAGGCGCTGGGCACGGACTCAAAGGTCAGGCTGGTCCGATTCATCCACAGGATGCCGAAGACTTTTTCTTTTCTCTTCATGTTAACGGTGCTTTGCTCACCCATAATTCGAATGACGGCCTCGCAGTCGGACGGGACCACTCCCTTTATTGATAAGGTGGTTCCATCGTAGAAGGCCCCAATGCCGATTGTATCCGGAGATACCTTGAACAAAATAGGATCATTAGCCCGGACAATTCCAGTTTGAACCAGTATACCGACTAAGGCCGTAATTATCATCAAATATTTTCTGTTCATTTTTTAATGTCCTCCCATGTAGGCCAGCTTGATGTCGGGAGGAAGCAACAGATCGACCAGCATCTTGACCATCATCAGAAGGACCAGGGAAGCCAGGAGAATCTTTAATTGATCTGCTTTTAGTTTGTTGTTCAATTTAGCCCCGAACTGCGCCCCCAGGCTTGACCCGACGAGTAGGACCAGAGCCAGGACAAAATCCACGGTGTGATTGGTCCGGGCTTGCATAATGGTCACATTCACGCAGGTGAACAGAATCTGGAAGAGACTTGTGCCCACGACCACGTGCATGGGCATCCGCAACAGATAAACCATGACCGGAACCATAATGAAGCCGCCGCCCACCCCCATAATCGCGGCCAGGACGCCGACCACCGAACCGAGGAACAAGGGCATGAGGATGGAGAGTTTGCCGCCTGATTTCTCAAACATCATTTGCCAGGGCAATTTTTGAACCAGCAGAGCGTATTTTGAAGGTTTCGATTTCGGCCTGGGCGACAATCTTTGGGGCTTATTTCTCATCGCCTGAAGGCTTTCCTGAAACATATAAATCCCGATAAACCCCAAGACCAGGACATAAGTGACAGAAATGAGAAAGTCGGCATTGCCCAGGGCCCGCAAGACCTTAATGAGCTGAACTCCAACGGTGCCGCCGATGACGCCCCCGATCAGCAACAACAGCCCCATTTTTATGTCCACATTACCAATCCGAAAATGAGCGATGGTTCCGGAGGTGGACGCACCCACAATCTGGTTTGAATCCGACGCGGCCGCGACCGTCGGCGGGATCCCGATCATAATGAGCAGCGGGGTCATCAAAAAGCCGCCCCCTACCCCAAAGATACCCGATAGGAGTCCCACGATGCCGCCCATTC
>JADFXY010000074.1:4119-14041 GCA_015233355.1 Deltaproteobacteria bacterium
TATGTTTACGCTGTTACCCGCAATGGGTAGGTAAAGATTCCATGGTAGGGTCATGTCTTATCCATCCTCCTCAATGATGATTAGTTCCGAAATCCCAGGCCTGTCGGCTGTTATCACCTCGTCCAATTTTGTCTAAAATTATTATTGTATTATCCGTGGTGCTCATCTTCGCGGTAAGTCCCGGCCCCGGCCGGATGAGCACATGGCCGGAAGTCTTGCTTTGAATTATGGCAAGTTTTATGCCAGCCTCCGGTTATGGATGGCAAATCAAATATTATTAATTAGTTACAAGATGCACAACCAAGATTTGACCCAAGTCGAAAGGAGGGACGCGGATTTTCAGGAGGGTGGTCCGTTTCAATCTGGAACGAAATTCAGGGGATCATCTGAGGAACAGGCAGAAAATAAGGCGGGATCTATCGTTTCATTTTGGAATGGAGATTCAAATTGAATCAGGCCGTTCAGTGAGGTTGTCCAGGCCGTGTTTCTTAAGCTTCCGCCACAGTGTGGTCCGCGGCAGGCCAAGCACTTTGGCCGTGATATTTTTGTTGTAGTTCGATTTCTTCAGGACTGCGGCAATATAGCGTTTTTCTATCTCTTCCAACGTGTCCGGCTCGGAATCGGCCAGGGAATTGAATTCCAGCTTTTGCATATCCGGCGGCAGATCACCCGGCTGGAGCCGGTCGTCGTCGGCCAGGGCCACGGCCCGTTCGATGATATTTTTCAGCTCCCGGACATTCCCCGGAAAATCATAATTCATCAGGATGGCCAGGGTGGCCGGCGCAATCCCTTTGACCTTTTTCCCAAAGGCCCGGTTATATTTTTCGATAAAATGCGAAACCAACAGAGGCACATCGTCCCGCCGCTCCGCCAGAGGTGGAATCTGAATGGTGACCACATTGAGGCGGTAGAAAAGATCCTCCCGAAAGTGGCCGGCCTTGACTTCCTCTTTCAGATCCCGGTTAGTCGCGGCGATGATCCGGATGTCCAGGCTGACGGGCTTGACCCCGCCCACCCGGAGAATCCGTTTTTCCTGGATAACGTGAAGTAGTTTGACCTGCATGGAAGCCGGCATTTCACCAATTTCATCCAGGAAAACCGTGCCCCCGGCCCCGGACTCGATCAACCCGATTTTGGTCGCCGTGGCCCCGGTGAACGATCCCTTTTCATGCCCGAAAAGCTCATTCCCAATCAGTTCTTCAGTAAACCCACCGCAGTTAAAGGAGATAAAAGGCGCATTCCGGCGGGGGCTTAATGAATGCACGGCCCGGGCGACCAGCTCTTTTCCAGTGCCGCTCTTGCCCTGAACCAGGACATTGCAGTCCACCGCGGCGACTTTGCCGATCAAGGCGAAAACATTCTGGATGGCCGGGCTGGTCCCGACAATGCCGGCCGGCGAATCTCTTTTAGTCAGGGCTTCCCGCAAGCTCCGGTTCTCGGAACGCAGGCAGATCTTTTCGATGGCGTTTTTGGTCACCATCCGAATTTCATCGAGCTTGATTGGCTTGGCGATATAGTGATAGGCGCCTTTCTTGATGGCCTCGATGACCGTGGAAATGGACACGTACCCGGTCATGATGATTATCTCGGTTTCTTCATTGATCTTTTTGATCCGTTCCAACACTGTTATGCCGTCTATGTCCGGCATCCGCAGGTCGGTGAAAACGAGATGAAATCCCGGACTGGTCAGGCGCGGGAAAAACGACTCGGCCGAAGTAAAGGACTCAACTTCATAACCATCTTTTTCCAAAATTTTTTTCAGCCGCCGGCCGACTATAGGTTCATCGTCGATCACGGCGATACGCATTTTCATGTGTTTTGTTCGCTTCCAGCCTTTACGGGCAGGTAAATGGAAAAAGTTGTGCCGACATTGACCTTGCTTTTAACCTCGATATAGCCGCCATGTTTTTTGACCAGGGCATAACTTACGGCCAGACCCAGCCCGGTCCCTCGTCCGACGGATTTGGTGGTGTAAAACGGCTCAAAAATATGCTCCAACTGTTCCGGTTTTATGCCTACCCCGGAATCCTTAATATCAATTTTGATATAATCGTTGGCTTCGCGGAAGGCGTTGATGGTGATGGTCCCACCGGCCGGCATGGCCTGGATGGCATTAATGAATAGATTCAAAAAGACCTGTTCCAGATTCCGAAAATTACCCTGGATGTCGGGCAGGTCCGGAGCCGTGTCCACCTCTATTTGGATTCCGGCCAGGAAGGTTTGATTCTTGACCAGCTTTAGTGTTTTTTCAATTACCTTGACGACATTCAGGCCGGTAAACGAAGGCAACTCGCTCCGGGAAAAATCCAATAAATTCTTGATGATTTCCCCAGCTCTTTCGGCCTGATTGAGCACGTCCAGAATAAGTTCTTTCCCTTCCGGCTTGGACAGATTCTCGTAATCGTCTAAGAGGGTTTCGGCGGTGAGATAGATGTTGTTGATGGGATTGTTCAGTTCGTGAGCGATGCCGGCGGTAAAAGTTCCGATGGCCGCGATTTTACGGGATTGGACCAATTGCTCTTGTTTGGATTCAAGTTCATGGGACATGCTGTTAAAAGCATAAATCAACTTAGAAATTTCATCTTTACCGTCTTCTTCATAGGTTATTGGCCGGAGATCTCCTTGGGCCACCCGGTCAATTGTTTCCCGAATCAGAATCAGGGGTTTCATGATCCGCTTGTAGATCAGTTGGGCGACCAGCGTGGCCAGCATGACAAAAACGGCCAGAAAAGCAAACGGCAGCCCCATGGTTCTTTTCAAGGCGCGATAGATTCTATCCCGCTTGAGCATAAGCAATTTTTCGGCAAAATCACCGATATCTTTCCCGGCAGACCGAATACTCTCCGCTTTGGTCTCACTGACCGTGCCGTCTTTAGGCGCGGCATAGGCTTCCATCATGGCTTTGTATTTGTCCAGTTGATCGTGGAACCGCCGATAGTCGGTATTCCCAAGCACATTTTCGATATCGGATTGCAGATCGTTGGCGAACAAGATCACCCGGTTGATGTAAGTCAAATTTTCATTAAGGCTCTCTTTGTCATGATAAAAAAGAAAATTTTTTTCATAGCGTCTGACTTCCAGAATGCTGTTAAACATGTCCTCAAAATGTTCGCTGATCAAAAATTTTTGGTAAATATTGCCGATACTCCACCAGTTAAAAAAAGTGAGAGTAATAATACTGATCAAAAAGACGGCAAAAAGAGCGATAATTCTTCCTCGGATTGTTTTAGGCATAAATTAACCCATCTTAACTATTTACTGGTTTCGTTGTTCGGCCGGGACCACGCCGGACGTTTCCCCCCTACCGGTTGGTCCGGGTATGACGGCAATCAGTCAGATAAAGATACACGAAAAAGATTGACCTTATGGTCCGCCGCGCCTAAACGCTTCGGCCGCAATAAATGAAGATCCTTTATTCTGAGTAGCACAATGATTGACTGAAAACAACATCGTTTCTTTGCCCCGGCAATTTTCTCGTGACATGCTTGCGCCGCTCCGCCGGGATGGGCCGGTCTGGTCCGGTCAACATCACTCACTATATATTTATCATTGTGGTTTACCCCAATGTTGTTGAATTAAAGGTGAGACGTTAAGATTTCTCGCTTCGCTCGAAATGACAGTGGGGTGGGCCATCCGAAATGACGATGCAAATTTGTCATTCCGAGCGAAGCGAGGAATCTTATCTCATCCGAAGAAGGTCAGGCGTGCCGCTAATTCGACAGCATTGGGGGGTTACCCTCGCCTGACAATTAGATCATCCCATCCCTTACTCAAAAATCAGGTTTTTCGAGTCGAAAAATCAGGGCAGGCCCGATTGACTAAAAATTTTAGTCAGTCATAATCATGGTCAAGAATGAGCACCGGATCGCCTCTCGTTCAGCCTTTGACCGGAATTGGTTAAAAACGCTCCCAACCCTTTTATTACCGGAGGATAGCCAATGCTTGGGTATAAATTATTGATGAAGCTGTTTATCGAGCTGGTCGGGCTAAGCGCTGTGGGGTTTTTGTATTTGATCGCGAGCAATGACGAGACACTCCTCTCCCATGATTTTGAGCTGGCCAAGATAGCTTTAATTTCAGTGGGGTTTATTGCTATCTTATTAATCGTGCCGATCGCTTCACGGGAAGGTCACCAATGCGGCAAGCGCACCTCACTCACATGCTTCGTTCTGGCTATCTTTTGTGTGGCGGCATATATAATTTTTTATTACCAATTCAGCGATTTGTATTCGGGGCGGCCTAAGGCGGCTGAGCTGGGGCCGGTGAAGGAAACGATCCTGGTCTGTCTTTACATTCTGGCCTCCGGGCTATTTACCCTGGCCTTTGCCGTTTGCGCCGTAAATGGATACCCGACGCCGCCAATCAATCCCAATGCCATGCTTGGCCGGCACCTGGAGTCCCTCGTTAACAGAGTGGCTGCCTGGCTGGCCACAAGGCCGGTAGTTGCGTCGGTGGCTACGTCAGTAGGTAAGCTAATTGTAATCTCCCTGATTATCTTATCCATGTTCAAGCCGGCGTCACTATTTGTGGCCTTTTTCGCTGCGCATTTTCGCCTGGTCCCTTTCCTAGATAAAACGCAGGTCTTCGTGGCGATCATTTCATCTACTTTTTTCTTGTTCTGGAGCTATTCGTTTAAGGACGACGAGAGGATTAAATTTCTTAGATGGGCCGTAATCGTCATCACGCTGGGTATCGGCCTGGCCGTCGTCTATCTTCTATTGGTCAGCCTATGCCTGTTTGACCCATGGGGA
The DNA here is from genome assembly GCA_015233355.1 of Deltaproteobacteria bacterium. Taxonomy (GTDB): domain Bacteria; phylum Desulfobacterota; class JADFXK01; order JADFXK01; family JADFXK01; genus JADFXK01. Next base: position 8,871 of record JADFXY010000074.1, read on the forward strand.
AAGGCGTTGCTGGTCGTCACATTTGCTCTTTCAATTGGATGTGTTTCATTGGGCTTCAGCTTCCTAACCATGTGTTTTTTGCGTGGCCGCAAGGTTTGTTCCACCGACATGCCGCCACAAAATAAGTAAGAGAAATGATGCAGCATCAGCCTATTTTTCTGTTCATCACCCTAAACTGAAATCTTGAAAGGAGACAAAGATGAAAAAATCGTTGGTTTGCTCGGTCGCCTTAGCCCTGACACTGTTGGTCTGGTGCCTGACGCCCGTGGCCGCTCAGACGAATTATGAGGAGGAGCTTAAGCAATTTAACGTCATCTTGTCCGAGAACGACTCCGCCGCGGTCAGAGAATGGTTTGGAGATACCGATACCGGGTATCCCGACCTGGCCAAAGATCTATTGGCTGTTTTGAGAGGCTGCCGTCCCAAAGAAAACACCACGGTATTAGTTGAGATCATGAAGGAATTGAAAAAACTTAATAAAATAGGATCAAAAGGATTCCTGAAGCCTCCGTACAATCAAGATCAGGTTAAACAGGCATTCGTGAACGACTGGGCGAATCGAAACAGAGGGTCGTGGAGCGCCATGCCCCAGGACGTCCAGAACAACTATAAGGAAGCGTTTAGGCACATCTGTACCAAATAATAATTTTGATCCCCGACCCTGATGGATGCGAATGCCCCGTCCAGAGCGGGGTCTGAAATTGAACCCACCACCACCCCGGCTGCCCGTGATCCCCTCCCGGCGGCTGGGGCCTTGGCCCGTGCGAAAAACACTGCGGCGCCCCCCCGGTAGCTCAACTAATAGACCTTCCTAAGGATAAATCCGAGTTTGCCGCGACGAACCCGGCCTATCTCAAAATCTTGCCTCTACCCACCGTCAGGCCTAAGATATCAGGTTATCAGTCAGTTTCTACTGCTTAAATTCTGGGATATTGCTATGCCTTAAGGCTGGTTTCACTTGCAGGTTCCGGCTGAAGATGGTATTTAACCTGAGATCAACGAGTATGCCAGGCGATCAGCATCAAGGGCCATGATTCAATCCGCAGATTGCGCCGATTCACGCAGATTCCGGTCCAAATAGGTCTGTAGTTTTTTCCATCTGCGTTTATCTGAGAAATCTGCGGATACATTTCAGAATCAGCAAGATATATCAATATATCAAACAATACTGGAGGCAGTTATGAACATGCGCCGCAATCATTTAAGACTCTTTAGCTTGCTATTTGCCCTGACACTTCTGTTCCAACTGGCTGGATGCGGCAGTGACACCGACACCACCAACAACTTCCCGGCGGTTGTTTTCTCGGACGTTCATTTCAATCCTTTTTATGACCCATCTCTTTTTCAGGCCCTTAACTCTGCGGATGTCGGCCAGTGGGCGAATATTTTTAAGACATCGCGCCTAACATCACCCTCAACATGGGGTAGCGACACCAACTACCCGTCGCTGGTACTTGCACTCGCAAGCATAAAGCAGAACCTGGGAGCGAGTCCGCTCATTCTTTTTACCGGTGACATTCTTGGGCATTACATGCCGCAACTGTTTTATACCTACCTTAATGGGACCCAAAACCCTCGAGACGATTCAGACGTTGCCGCCATGAAGGTCTTTACCCACAAGACGGTTGCCTTTGTTATGGACCAGGTGAAGTCGTCCGTCGGAAACATTCCCGTCATGTTCGCGATTGGAAATGGTGATTCATACACAGGCTATGGACCGGACAGCAGTTTTCTGGCCGATACGGCGGAACTTTATTACACAAAATTTGTGAATGGCACGGTGGATCATCAGGCCTTTCTTAATACCTTCAAGGCAGGAGGTTATTATTCGGCGGAGCCCCTCGGAACAAATATGATGGTCATAGGGCTCAATACAATTCTCTTTTCTCCTTCTGTCCCAGGGAATAATGATAGCGCCGTAGCCGCTGAACTGGCCTGGCTTGATTCAAGCCTCGCGGCAGCCAAAGCTGAAGGCAAAACGGTATGGCTCTTAATGCATGTCCCGCCCGGCGCAGATATAGGTTCAACCGCCAAACTGGTTGATAACAATGGTCACCTGACAAGCGCCACGATGATGTGGAAGCCGAATTATCAAGCCGGTTTTCTGCAAATAATTGCGAAGTATCCGGGCATTATATCTCTGACCCTGGCCGGGCATACTCATATGGACGAGTACCGGATCCTGCCGACTTCTGATGTTCTTGAAATAACGCCGGGCATAAGTCCGGTATTCGGCAATAACCCTGCCTTTAAGGTCTTTACCTTCTCTAAGGATACCTTCAAACCCAATGATTATAGCACCCTGAACTATGATCTGGCGGCCATGCCGGTACAGTTCAATAATTATTATACTTTTTCGGCCGCGTACTCCATGAAGGGTCCTTTGGACGCGTCTTTGACCCAACTTTTCCCAGCCCTGGTCACGAATAGTGCCAAACAGGCTCTTTACAGAGGTTACTATTATACTGGACACAATTCACCCACTTCCGCTACCGATACCTCCTCAAATCCCATTACCAATAAGAACTGGCCGGTTTATTGGAGCGGCATTGGAAGAATGGACCAACAGGCGCTTATCGATTCTGTGAACTCCTATTGATGTTCACGAACAATACGGGAGGTAGTTATGATTAGAATGCCCATTGTCCGGTCCATATTCTTGGTTCTTGCTCTGACGCTGCTCGCAGGATGCGGTTCCGACACCAATACAACCGCTCCGCTGAACGCCGGCAACCTCAATCTGATCTTTGTCGTCAGCTCGGATTTGGTTTACAACGCGCCCGGCGACATCAACCTAAACACGGCCAACCTGACCAATCAGGGTTTACAGCGCTCGCTCCTCATGGCCACCTACCTGAAGCAACAGGTGCTGGGGGCACAGAACGTAACCCGCATTTACACGCTCGAACCGATGACCCATTTGCAAACCACAAACAATTACCCTGACATGGTCGCGATCGAGTCCATTCAACAGTTTGCCCTGCTCAACCAAATCACTCTGCCCCTGACCGGCCAAGCCAACCCCCCATATCCCGGCAACAGTTACCCCCTCAGTGTTTCGTATGCCCCTGGAGACGTACCCATCGGAGTGGCTACCCCGTTGCCGTCGCAGCCCTGCCCGGATTGCCAGGGTCTCGTTTTCAGCGACGATAAAGGCACCAACCTGACCCTGGTCGCCGGAATCATCAAGGCAAACACTCCGGGCTTTCATGTCTTCTCGGCGCCTTGGGAGACCATCAGCCGCCTGTTGGCCGATATCAACAAGCTCGAGGGTTATAACCTGACTCTTCCGGCGACCTATATGGGGGCCAACCATATCTATGCCATCTCCATCGCCGCGTCTGGAAGCGCCGGCCTGATTACCTTCGACAGCAAACTGGACCCGCCTGACACATACCCGGTGCTGCCCCCACCGCCTCTGGTCAGCGCTCCCTGCCCAGGTGCAGACACGACACCTGCCCTGTTCAAAGTCACCAGGACCGGCGGTGTCAATGGGGTCGTAATTCCAGCGGACATCAACAAGAATGAAACTATTTACCTGGTCCGGCATGCCGACGCGCATCCAGTGAACTATTTTGAAGACGGCAACTATGTGGGTGCGGGGCAATGGCGGGCGCTGTCTCTGCCCAACACGCTGCGCGGCAAAATTTTTCCCACCCAGGTCTACTCGGTCGACCCGGCGCAGGTTGTCCCAGGCTCCAATGATCCCTCGGGTAATCCCCATTGGTCGTATGTCCGGACCTCACTGACCGTCGCTCCCTATGCCATCGCCAATAACTTGCCCTTTAATTTGGTCTCGACCATCTTGCTGGTTCCTTCGGACTCACCTCAAAGAACCAGTGATTTTTTCTTCAAAGGCGGCAAGTTCTCCAATCAGACCGTGCTGGTGGCCTGGGAGAGCCAACACATCCCTCTGATAGCCAATGCACTCCTTTCAAGCTATGGCGGCAGCGGCCCCATGGCTCCCGGTTGGGTGACCACCGACTACGACAGCATCTGGACCGTGACTCTGGACGCCCAGGGTAATGTGACGGTGACCAACGCCCTGTGCGAAGGCATCAATTCCGCGGCCCTGCCGACCGCGGCTCCTGTATTCTAACCCATGAGCCTGCCGGTTACGGCTCCTCTATTCTGACCATCTCTGCGGCGGGGGCCGGTGGTGCCTCCGCCGAGTCATTGCCACTCGGCCTCAGGACTGACCCGGTTGACGGCAGCTTGGCCCGGATGCCACTGTATCTGGGGTGGCCTGGTGAATATGGTGGCGACGGATAATTGGATTATGACAAATGACTCACGAGCCCGGCGATGAGGGCCCTATAATCGATGCGGCAAGAAAGGCCACCGATGAAGCTATGGAAAAACATCAAGCACGACTATCTTGAACTTCTCCCGCCCACGACTTTTTTCTTCATCGCCTTCAGCCTTATCCTGGTCACCAAGCGGCTGATTCTGAGCGAGTACGGCATCTCCTGGACCGGATTCGGCACGGCCGTCATTGGCGCCTTGCTGGTCGGCAAAGTGGTGCTAATCGTTGACAAACTTTCCTTTGTGCACAGATATACCGACCGGCCATTGATCTATATCGCCTCCTGGAAATGCCTCATCTATTTTCTGGCCGCCAATCTTCTCCAATACTCAGAGCGGATCATTCCGTTATTGATGAAACACGAGAGCTTTATGGAAGCGAATCGGCAGTTCCTGGTTAAGACCGTGTGGCCCCACTTCTGGCTGATTCAGATATGGCTGGCAGTGCTCTTTTTTGCTTATTGTTCTATGCGGGAGCTGGTTCGGGCCATCGGCAAAGAGAAGGTTATCAAAATGTTTTTCAGAGGTCAGGGCGAAGCGGATTAACTAGCCGAAGGGACACCAGGATAAATTAATGGTTTTGAGGTCAGGAAGTTATGCCACGGTGGAGGATAACTAATTTACCTGGCTAACTACGTTCTCACTCAAGCAATTGTTCCCGTACAGAGCACACAAATAAAAATCATTTAAGGAGGATTATGAATATGAATAGAATTCCCATTGTCCGGTTCCTGTTCTTGGTTCTGGCCCTGACTCTGTTCGCAGGATGCGGTTCCGATTCCAATACGACCGCTCCGTTGAACGCCAACAACCTTAATCTGATCTTCGTGGTCAGCCCGGATTTGGTTTACAACGCGCCCGGTGAC
>JADFXY010000075.1:0-14027 GCA_015233355.1 Deltaproteobacteria bacterium
AACCAGAGTTGGGCGTTGGGATTTCCTTTTGTTTAAGGGGTTGTTGACCCAGGGAGGGAAACCCAAGGGGAGCGCCGGGGGTTTTTCAGGGGGCGGAAGTGAACGGTCCCATGCTTTAAACCCGGTTGGTGGGATAAATAGGTTTGGTAGGGAGTTAAGGGGGAAGAAATTTGGGGATATTCTACAAGAAACGGGGGCTTAGGGGGGGGGGGGGTGAGTATTTTTGGGCAAAAAGGGTTATAATAATTACCGGAGAATTGTTTCATCCTGGTATCCTTAGATAGGACAAAAAATGGGGATTATTATATAACAAGGCAAGTTGTTTGTCAACAAAAACTTTGGTCATGAATCATTTGGTAATCAAAGCAAATCCGCTGACTGAAGGAAGATGGAGAATTAGTTCTTGGATTTCTTCAGCGCCTGAACGAATTTATCGAGATTCTTTGCCAAGATAGCTTGTTTATGCAAGGCTTTAAGTAACCCCATATCTGATAACCCACTTATAGATTCAGTAATTTCATTGGGGACCTGCCCAAATCTAATCTCAATGTTCTCAATAACAGCTTCCCTAGCGTTTATCAAAACGCTCTTCTGGATACCTTCTTCAATGAATTGCTCGGCAACGGCAGGCAAATAATTGGCCAAGAAATCCCTGGCCAGGTCCTGGCCCGAGAACATCTTTTTGAAAAACTTGTCGTGATGGCTTGTTGTCAAGGTAAACCCCGGAACAAAATTTCCCTATCGGCGTACGGTCGTTGACAAAATCTAAATGCCCACATTTTTACTTATTTATTCTATATGTTATGGGTCGGTTAGTCAACAATAAAAAGATGGCTACAACGGACTCGCCCAATTCAAAATAAAGACCGCAGTGGCATAAAATGAAACATTGGGTTAACAAAAATCCAAAAAAATCGGACGACCATAAAGGGATAAAATCCCCTAAAGGAGAAACGCTATGGATTTTTTCGATGATGCCGGTCCATTTGAATTTGCCCTTCTTCTGGCCTTATCAGAAGAGATGGCGGACGAGGAAAGGAATCGGTTGCTGTTGGAAAGGGAGGTTTTCCTGCCGGAAGATCAGGATATCTTGAGCTATATAAACGAATTCTGGGATGATGGCGATTATCCCGATGATTATCTTGAAGATGACTGAATCGACCGAGGAATACTCAAACTTTAAACCGATTAGCTGGGTTGCTTTGGAGATTATTAGCTTGATCACAGTAGGAGATGGTGCTATTTTCTTCTCGCTAGACCCGGCGGCGGCTCCCGGCCGCTAATGACTCGGCATCTGATTGGTTTGAGTAGAAGCATACCCGAAAACGTAGAGATATAGAATGGAAATTCGTAACCGGTCTTGGCCTCTATGGGTCATCGTCCTGATCAAAATTCTGGTTCTCTGCCTGTTCTCTTCAGAATATTCGGACAAACTGTTTATCCCTTTTGTGGATCATTTCATCCGCAATTTTGACAACCCGTGGGATTTCTTTCATGCCCACGGCGTCGGGGACGAATTCCCATACCACCCGCTCATGCTTTACCTTCTTACGGCCTTCTATGCTCCCGCATACATCTTCCACACCACAGCTTTAGATATATTTTGGATTAAATTACCCACCCTCCTGGCCGACCTGGTCATTTTGCACCTCCTCAGGCGACTTTTCCCAAACAAAACCAGAGAGATCATTCTTTTTTATTTTGCCTCGCCGGTTATTTTATATGCCGCGTTCATGCACTCGCAGCTAGACTTGATTCCGACGGCCTTGCTGTTTCTGGCCATTTTCTATCTTGTCAAAAAAAAACCTTATTTATCAGGGATATATTTCGGATGTGCCGTCTGCACCAAGCTGCACGTTATCGCCGCTCTCCCTTTGGTCTTGGTCTTTATCCTGAGGCGGCACGGCTTAGTTTTATTCCTTAGATACTTAGTTCTGGTCCTGACCGTTTACCTGGCGACCACTCTGCCCTATTTGGCCACGGCCGGTTTCTATGACATGGTTTTGGCCAACAAAAAACAGATGCTGCTGCTGAGTGTGTTTTATGAGGTGGGCTCTTTAAAAATATATTTATTGGCCTTCTTTGCTATCGTCATCTACGGCCGTTTTGCCGGGTACAAAAAAATCAACGACGATCTGCTGTACATGTACCTGGCTTTGCTTTTTTCGGTATTTATCGTGCTGATTCGGCCGGCACCCGGTTGGTATATTTGGGTCTTCCCTTATATATCTATTTTGTTTATTAAACAATCCGCCAAAGATTCCGCCCTGTGGCTGATCTATGCCTTTTTTTCCGGGTGCTACCTCATATTCTTCATAGGCGGTTACCTTCCCGACCACCAGGATCTCTATTTTCGGGGAAGGGAGATTTGGCTTAAGACCGGGAATGATACGTTGCGGAATCTGTCGTTCACGCTCCTCGAAGCCACTGTGTGTGGTATAATCTACATTTGTTACCGGTATGGCGTCAGGAGCAACTTAGTCTACAAAAAACCCTATAACCTGGCTATCGGCATCGGTGGAGACAGCGGAGTGGGGAAAACGACTTTGCTCAATGACCTCAAACAACTTCTCGGGCACGGGGTACTGGAGTTGGGTGAGGGTGTCGTCGGCATCGAGGGCGACGGCGACCACAAATGGGAACGGGAGCACAATAACTGGCTTGAATTAACGCACCTGAACCCTAAGGCCAATCACCTCCACCGGCAGACGGAAGACTTACTCTTATTGAAAACCGGCAAGAAGGTCTACCGGTCGGACTACGATCACGCCACCGGCAAATTTACGCCGCCCCGGTGCATTAATCCGGCTGAATACATCATCATTTGCGGCCTTCATCCGTTTTATTTGCCCAAGATGCGCAAACTCATCGACGTGAAGATATATCTGGATACGGACGAAAAGCTCAGGCGGCATTGGAAGATTCTTCGCGATATGAAGGAACGCGGCCACACCCGGGAAAAAATCATGGGGCAAATTGAAGCCAGAATCGACGATGCCCAAAAATATATTCATCCTCAAAAAAAATTCGCCGATGTGACCCTTAGTTATTTTCCCCGGACGGATTTTAATGTCGGTGATTCGGCCGCCACACCTGAAATATTGTTGGGCGTATCATTAGACGCCGGTATTTCCGTGGATCGCCTGATCGATCTGGCCGAACAGCGCGGCCTGGCCATATCGTGGGATTACGCTCGCGACCTGCAAAAACAATATCTCCTCTTCGAACATCCTTTACCTGCAGCCACAATCGAGGATATCGGCAGGCAACTAATTTATAATATAGAAGAAATTATCAAAGGCCGAATCATCTGGGCCGATGGCTACCGAGGCTTGGTCCAACTGGTTCTTCTGTTGGTCGTTAGCGAAAAAATGAAGATGAAAGAAGGCCATGAATAACCACCCCGGCCTATTACTGGACCTGGACAATACCCTTTATGACTATCACCCTCCCCACGCGGCGGCTCAGGCCGCGGCCCTGGGTTATCTCAGCCGCGCCTTGGGGGCCGACCCGGCTACGGTTGAGGCCGCGTTTGTGCATGCCAGGGTCCAAATTCATCGGGAACTGGCCCATACCGCCTCTTCGCATAACCGACTACTCTATTTTCAGCGGACACTGGAAAGGTTAGGCTGGGCCGGTTACCGGGACGCCTGGCAAGCCAGTGAAATTTACTGGGCCGTCTTTTTTGAGCACATGCGCTTGCGTCCGGGAGTGCGACGGTTTCTAGACAGCGTTAAAGGCCGGGCCATCTGCCTGGTGACGGATCTGACGGCCCACATTCAATACCGCAAGCTGCTCCATCTTGATCTCCTCTCTTATTTTACGCATCTGGTGACCAGTGAGGAAACGGGCCGGGAAAAGCCGCATCCCTACATATTTCTTTCGGCCCTTCATAAAATGGGGCTGGGTCCGGATGATGTCTGCATGATTGGGGATAATTTCGATAAAGACATTATGGGGGCAACGGCTCTGGGAATTCCGGCCATCTGGCTCTATTCCGAAACGGACCGGGCGCATCTGCCGGCCACAGTCCGGACGGTGTCCTCATTCGACCAATTGATAGGCAGGATATGATGAAAGATGTGGCGGAGTTCGTGGGGATGTCCAAATATGCCGGCGAAAGGTTTGACCTGGTTCAGGCCGGGGGTGGGAATTCATCGGTAAAAACCGATAATGATATTATGCTGATAAAGGCCTCCGGGGTGGCCTTGAGCGAAGTCGAACTTGATCGGGGTTTCGCCCGAGTCCGGCTCGGCCCATTGTTGGACCTGATCACCGCCAACGCCGCTTCGCAGGGTCCAACCCCATCGGGGAGGGAAGCTTTGGCCGCCCAGGTGGTCAGAACCGCTACCTCCAACGAAACCGCCCGGGCCTCCATCGAAACCCTGATGCACGCTATTTTGGGGAAATATGTCCTGCATACTCACCCCATCGCGGTAAATATTTTAACTGCCAAACCTGACTGGCAGGAAATCCTGGGACCGCTTTTTCCCGAAGCGGTGCTGGTCCCCTACCGCACCCCCGGCATCGAATTGGCCTTAGCCCTTTATGACCGGCTCCGGGACCGGAAGATTTCCAACGACGGCCGTCCGGTAACCGCTTTTCTGCAAAATCACGGCCTGATTATCAGCGCCGACACCGCCGCGAAGGCCACGGCAACCACGGAAGCCGTGATACAGCGTATTGAGCGGCATCTTAACCTAAACTTTGATGCCTACAAGCTGGTTAGCCGTATCTCCGGGTATATCAACCGGCAAACGGACTCGCCCCGGATTTGCCATCAATCGGATGACCCGGAGCTACTTAACCTGTGGCGGGCAAATCCCGACACCCGGGCGACCCGGCCTTTTTGCCCCGACATGCTGGTCTATAACGGTGAGGCCCCGCTGGTTGTGGACGATCTGAACCAGGACCAACCGCTGGCGGCATATATGGCCGAGTATGGTGGGCCGCCTCGCGTCGTCGTGTTCCGCGACCGGGTGTTTTTCGTGGCCCCCAATCTCCGCAAGGCCCGCGAAATGGAAAGCGTCTTTAAATTTCATCTCATCGTGACTAACCACCTGAACGGTGCGGTCAATTATCTGTCGCCGGAAGAGATAGAGCATCTGCGCCGATTGGAGTCCGAACAATATCGCCAAAAGCTGTAGGGAGTGGTTATGCACATCGTAATCCCCATGTCCGGAATCGGGCAACGGTTTTTAGACGCCGGATACCGAGAGCCGAAACCGCTTATCGAAGTAGACGGACAACCGATGATCGCCCATGTGGTGAACCTTTTCCCCGGAGAAACCAGGTTTACCTTTATTTGTCAGGAAGAGCACTTGAGGGAGACCCGGCTCCCGGCCGTACTCAAACGGATTGCGCCCTCCGGTGAGATCGTCTCCATTCCTCCCCATAAGAAAGGGCCGGTCTATGCCGTGGCCCAGGCGTTTGACCGCCTCGACGACGATGAAGAGGTCATCGTCAATTACTGTGATTTTGGGACTTATTGGGATTATCACGACTTTTTGGCCCATACCCGCTTACGGAAGGCCGCCGGGGCCATCCCGGCCTACCGGGGTTTTCATCCCCATATGCTGGGGCCGACCAACTATGCCTTTATCCGCGATGACAGCCAATGGTTGCTTGAGATAAGAGAAAAGCAACCCTTTACTGCCAATCGTCTCCAAGAATACGCTTCCAACGGGACTTACTACTTCCAAAAAGGGGCCGACGTTAAGAAATACTTTACACTGTTGATGGCCCGCGACATCAATACGGCCGGTGAGTACTACGTCAGCATGGTCTATAATCTGATGGTCGCCAACCACCTCAAGGTCTCCGTCTATGAAATTCAGCACATGCTCCAATGGGGAACCCCCCGGGATCTGGCCGAGTATCAGAAATGGTCCGACTGTTTTCGCCGCCTGATCGAGGCGCCGCCCGTGATTAAACCTCAGCCGAATTCAATTAATCTCATCCCTCTGGCCGGTCGGGGTGATCGCTTCCAGCAAGCTGGATACCAGTTGCCCAAACCGCTCCTCCCCGTCAGCGGTAAGCCCATGGTCGTCCAGGCGGCCGCGGCCTTACCTCCGGCGGAACACCTCATCTTTGTCTGCCTGGGTGAGCACCTGGACTCTTCGCCCCTGGCGTCCGACCTGGGAACGGCCAACCCCAAGGCTATAATTGTGCGGCTGGACCAGGTTACCGAGGGGCAAGCGGTGACTTGCCGCCATGGCCTGGACGGGCAGGATCCGGAGGCCCCGTTGCTCATCGCCGCGTGTGATAACGGGATCTTGTATGACCCGGAAAACTACAACAAGTTATTGAATGATGATGACATCGATGCTATTATCTGGACCTTCAGTCGACATCCGTCCAGCGCCGGAAATCCGCACATGTATGGATGGGTCCAGGTGGATGAAGCCAATAAGGCCGGTCGAGTCTCGGTCAAGATCCCCATTTCCGATGATCCCTATCATGATCAGGCCGTCATGGGAGCCTTCTTTTTTAGAAAAGTTAAATATTTTTATGAGGGATACGAGCGGTTGCGGGCCAAGAACGAACGGGTGAATAATGAGTTCTATCTAGACAGTCTAATGCAGGAGCTGATTGAGCTGGGTTATACGGTTAACGTGTTCGAAGTGGACCACTATATCGGTTGGGGCACTCCGGACGATTACCGTACCTTCAACTATTGGCAGAGTTTTTTTCATAAATGTCAATGGCACCCTTATCGGCTGACCCAAGACCCCACCGTCGATAGCCGGGCGCTGGAAAATTTAACCAGGGAGTTTGAGACGTTCGGACAGCCGCATCGATGAAACAACTCAGCCGGGAAATGATCCGATTCATTGTTTCAGGGTGCTCGGCCGTGGCTACGGACATGGGCTCCTACTACTTTTTAATCCGGATATTGTCCTATTCTCCGGCCAAAGCCATTTCTTTCATCCTCGGCACCATCGTCGCCTACCTTTTGGGTAAATACTGGACATTCGAACAGCCGGCCAGATCCTTAGGCGAGGTCGTTCGGTTCCTTCTCCTCTATCTGGCCACCCTGGGCGTTAACGTCGGGGTTAATGAATTAGTCTTAATCTTCTATCCTAAACTAGTGGCTGTGACCTACCTCAAGATGATTCCAATCACCTATCCCAAGGCGGTGGTGGTGGCGTTTTTTATGGCCACAGGGACCAGTGCCACACTAAATTTCATCGGTCAGAAATGGTGGGTCTTCAAACGATGACGGTGGCCCGGACTAACCCCTGCTGGTTGCTTGTGGTCAGTTTCTGGTTGCGGGCCAAAATTATTGCCATAAAGGTATGAGGTGCACCTTACCGCTCAGGAGGACTGCCGGTGAAGCTGTCGATAGTTATTCCCTGCTATAATGAACAAAATAATATCCCTTTGATCCTGGCCAGGTTTGCCGGGGCGATCACCCGCGAGGACATCGAGGTGATTTTAGTCAACAACGGATCTACGGATGACAGTGCTCAAATCCTCCGCACCCTGGTGCCCCGCTACCCCTTTGCCCGGACTGTCCTGGTCCCCGTGAACCTGGGCTATGGCTTCGGGATTATTTCCGGGCTTAAAGAAGCCACAGGTGAATATATTGGCTGGACCCACGCGGACCTGCAAACCGACCCGCAAGATACCGTCCGGGCGCTGGACATCATTGAAACGAGTGGTAATCCGACGAACATTTATGTTAAGGGGAAACGGACCGGCCGGGCCTGGTTCGATAATTTGTTCACCATCGGAATGAGCTTCTTTGAAACTCTGTATCTACATAAATGGCTGTGGGATATCAATGCCCAGCCAAACATTTTCCACCGGCGCTTATATGAGCAGTGGGGGGAGCCGCCCCATGATTTTGCCCTGGATCTGTTTGCATTGTATATGGCCAGGCAATACCGGTTCGAGCTTATCCGCTTTGAGGTAATTTTTCCGGAGCGGATTCACGGCCAATCCAGTTGGAATACCGGGCTTAAGGCCAAATGGAAATTCATTAAGCGGACCATCGGATTTAGCGCCAGGTTAAAACAGGATATGAAAAAATGGAATTCATCGCCCATCGCATAAATACCATTGCCGCGTTGCAAAAAATACCCTCAGAATACGGCGTGGAACTCGACCTGCGGGATAATGGCGCCCGGTTGATTCTCCAACACGATCCCTTTAAACCTGGTGATGATTTTGAGGAATACCTAAGGCACTATGACCACGGCACCATGGTGTTGAATATCAAAAGTGAACGGATAGAGTATCGGGTATTAGACCTGATCCGGTCACATAACATCGCCTCGTATTTCTTCCTGGATTCCTCTTTTCCAATGATTTACGCCCTGACCGAAACCGGTGAAAAGAATGTGGCCGTCCGGTTTTCCGAACTTGAGGGACTGGATACCGTTATGGCCATGGCCGGGCGGGCCGATTGGGTCTGGGTAGATTGCTTTACCCGGCTGCCCATCGATGCGGCCGCATACCGCCGGCTCAAGGGGGCGGGGTTTAAGCTGTGCCTGGTCTCGCCCGAACTCCAGGGACGACCGGAGGATATTCTCACGTATAAAGAATACTTAGCCAGGAACGAAATCTACTTTGACGCCGTCTGTACAAAAGATTACGGCGTCGAGAAATGGAGCCGCTGATGGACGCTGGAGGTCGCCCCGGCCAGGCCGAGACCTGGCTCAATCGGTTGACTAACGCCATACCGTGGCCGGACATAACCAGCTTAAGCCGGGGTCCGGCGGCAGCCTGGGCGAGGCAACTAGGGCTGGTCATACTAACCTCGGCGGTCTATGTTGTATGGCTAAAGTTGATGCAGTTGCACGTGGCTGATCCGGTTTTGTGGAGGTATTATCCGATCCGGTTTTATATCCCGGCTATTCTGCTGGGCGGATTGAGCTTTGCCGCCGTCTGGATGGCTTGTTCATGGGTTATTTTAACCTTTTCAAAAGACAAAGAGCCGCGTCAGATCAGCCTGGCCGTGGCCTTATGTATTCCAGCCTGTCTAACCGGTCCCCTGGCTGTTCTGATGCCTAAATTCTTTCCCGGCGTTTTCCCCATGTTCCTGGCCACCCACCATCCGGTCCAAATATCCATGTGGGCTTTCTTAATCTGTGTCTCGGGCGTCGCTTTGCGATGTGGAATCATCCGCGGGTTGCACGGCTATATTAAAGATTTGTTAGTGTTAGGCGCCATCTTTTTGCTTCATGTTCTGCTGGTCCCCGGTTTGTCCCCGCTTTATCCCGATTTCGACAAATTTTGGACTTTTGAATGGGACTTCATGCACGGCCTGGGGCAGACCTTTTTAATTGACGCGGCCAACTATTCCTTGCCCTGGCTTAGCCAATTATTTGGTCATGGGGCCAATCCCGTCATCATTGGTCATAACTTTTCTTACGCCATTGGGATCATATCTTTGTTTACCGGTACCGCGGCCATAGATGTGCTGGGCCGCATGTTGATATACAAGTACTTGTTCTTAGCTATTGTGACTTTTGGGTGTTTCACCTTTTACTTATACCTTCGCTATGGATTAAAACTATCTTATTACGTTTCTTCCTTCGGCGGAGCACTCTATTTTTTGTCAAATGTCGTCATTCTATTTCAACTGCATCGTTACCAGATTGGTTTCTGGGCCTGTTATTTCTTTTTACCCTTAAGCCTGCTGCTGATTACCATCGGGCTCGACAAAATGAAGAAGTGGCATCTTTTCTTGGCCGGATTTCTGTATTCAAGTACCATGTACCTGGTCTATTCCCACCCGGATAGTTTCAGAACTCTCTTTTTGTATTTTCTGCTGCCCTATGTCATCACCTTGTCGGTGTATAAGTTCAAACTTGATCTACGGAAACTGGTTTCTTATCTGGGGCTTTTTGGCCTGGGCGTCGGCCTGGGCGCGACTCTGTATGTTTTGCCCTATGTTGACGCTGTGTTACGCAGTGATCAGGTAATTATTCCATACTCATTTAACGGTGTGTTATGGCCAAAGTGTTTATCATTAATAATTAAAATGGTCATCTACGACTTCCGTATTCCAGCCGATTTTGGATTGAGCCATCAGCATAACATGAATAGTTTCTTCTTTATCGGTTCGTTATTAATCCTTGTAATCTATTTCTTTTTGAATTTGAAACACATTGCATCAAAAACCAGCTTGACTTCAGTCATCAAATGGTATTTTGCCGGCTACTGCATTATCGTCTGTTATACCTTCATCTGTGGCAATGAATCACTGGCCCATTATTTTCTGGTTTCTCTTAATCTGGGCTACCTGCGCGCCTTCTACCGGCTTTGTCCCATCTGGCATGTAACTATTTTAATTATATCCATGTTGGCTTTAGACCAGGCGCTGGCAAAGGAATCCAAATCCATATCCACGGCCATAAAGGTCTATTTCGTATTCCTGGCCGGTGCGTCGTTGTACGTGCTCATCGATCCGGAAGTCATTAAAATCTTCAGGTCCGGAACCGAACCGGTCCTCGAGATCATCAGTCATCATCCACTTATTTGGCCTAGTCGGTGGAGTGTCGCTCAGTTATCTCTGGCCACCTCCTTGGTCGTGGCAGTGTTTATCTATTTCTTGACCAAGAAAAAAACAAATTTATTTAAGGTATTATTTTTAGTAATATTTCTTTCCACTTGGGCCGTCCTTAATTATGATTTGATCAAACCAGCCGGCTTCAGCTTTGACTCGGTTCAACGCGCCTTTTTTCACCCCGAATCAATCACCCCCATCAAGTCTAATCAATATTATGTATCCGTTAAGTCAATAATCTTTCATTATCCTAGAGTCAAACATGATCCGCGGAGTACTGCCTTTATCCGAGCCAGGTTTCTTGATTTGGTTGACGACCTCCAGGCGGTGCGCGCCGTTATAATGAAATCACCTGAAAGTATATCGAGTAAAGGAAAGAACCTGGCCCTGGAATTATCGGCCGGCTTGCCCACCGAAGAATCTCCCACCGTAACTGTGGACTCCATCATCTCGTATCTCACAAAATATTCCAAAGATATTGATATATTTTATACAACCAGCCCACGTATATTTAAATTTCTTGCCCCCCTTCCGCCGGTGGCGCGGTTTAACTATCTCGTCCCAAGAGTTTCTCCGCCGCCCACCGGTTACCTCGTAGCCCTCGATGACGCGATATCATCCATCAATCTTGATTTCGTTAATTGGTTTGGGTTCCATAATATGATCCGCTCCAATCGTGCTTTTATTTATAATCAGTATACAGAGTTTATGTCGGAACGTGCCATCGTCAAATTAGACACTATGTTCAAAGCCCTTGATGTCAGTGGAGTGGACTACATCGTATTTGGTAGGCCTTACCGTGCCAACTTTGCTTTTTCGCTAAAGCGAGAAGACTTCTCTGGTTATCCCGAAGTCCCCAGCGATGCTTCGTTTGACCGTAACCAACTCACCTTTCTCAAAAACCCAAACAGCTTCGGCCGGGTTTATTTCGCCCAAAAGGTTACTCCGATTAAGCCTCAACAGATTGAACGGATTAATGTTCTTAAGCAGAAAGACCTGTTTAACCAGGTCGTGGAGAAATTGGGACAATCCCTCCTGACTCTGTCTTATCGGGAAGCCTATGTTGAAAACCCGGATATCAACCTCTTCACCAACCGGCTGGGCGGAAAAATCCTTAACCAAAGCATCGTTTCAAATAAAGCCGTGTTTAATGTGTCGGTCCCTGATCAGGGTTTCCTGGTCTACAATGTCGCGGCCCTAAAAGACTGGGTGGCCTTTTGCGATAATAATCCCGTGCAGATCAATTATGCCAATTACGCCTTTATAGGGGTACCCGTCCCGGCCGGGTCGCACATTGTTTGGTTTGAATATCGACCATGGGCTAAGATGGCTGGGATGGGCCTCGTTTTGGCCACATTACTGGCCTGTTTCACCAGGTTCTTTCATCAGCATCGGTCGGGCTATGAAGATCACCCAGGTTCGCCCGAGACGGTTTGACCCTGACCTATGACAATCATTATTATCATGACTATATTTCCACTACCACCAAGTTCATGGTTCATCCCGACTATCGATTTCCCAATGTCCCACGTGACCTGGCAAGTTAATTATATTATTATTTGTATCTGGGTTACAAACCTTGCCTGGATTTTATTAATGTGAATCAGCCGTTGATCGCCTTCTATCGGCGGTGAAGTTACCGCGCCGTCTCGCCAAACCTACACCTGCGATGCAGCCGGGAATCTGACCGGGGACGGCACTTTCACCTATGGTTACGATGCCAGCGGCCGATTGGTCCCGGCAGAATGATTTTGGGGTCTGTGGAACAAGAATTTTATCCCGTCGCCGATGTGGGAGAAGTCTCTGTGCGGGGAAAGCCAGGCCGGAAGCCCTTATGGGGTAAAGAATCATGTGGGGTAGGTGTGGGGTAAATTCGGCCTATACGGCCAAATGAAAAAAGGCTCAACGATCATGATCACCGCTAAGCCTTTGTATTCTTTGGTGCCTGGGACGAGAATCGAACTCGTACAGCCACGAGGACCGAGGGATTTTAAGTCCAAAGAGGTACTTACCCGTAACTACCTCACTCTGCAACATATTTAACTTTCAGCAAAATTTTTTCTACTTCTGGTTTTGTTTGGTTTTGTTTGGAAACTTTTGACTCTGACGGGCACAATTTGGGCACAGTGGGCACAGGGTATCTATCGTTTACTTGAAGGACGGCAACAAGAATTTGACTCCAAATGCCTCATCCGGCTAAAGGGCATTCCGTCTAGCCCAGCCATGATCGCGGGCTTGAAGCATTTGGTCATACCGGAAACAGGAGGCTTGCCGCCCCTGATCATAGATCAAGGATAAAATATATGCCGAACAGACACAAAAATAAAGGTTTTTCTTTAGCCCTGGATTTATTTTCGGTTGAAATCAGCTTTGTTGCAATGCGACATTGTGTTTTAGCCCGACAACTAAGGACATAAGGATATATCAGATCTGACATAGCTAAAGTTATTCGCACCGGGTGAAGATACTATTCCTTTTTGTCATCTAATGTGTCATATTTATACGTAAAACAAACTTTTACAACATATAATAACATAGTATAATAGTATTTAATCTCAAATAGGCACTTCACACCCACCACATCACCATCCTCTACCTCATCCTACGCAAACCTATTTCCCACCTGATTAAACCACCTCCAATCCACCTATTCCTATGATTAAGTAGAGTGAACAAACGTCTAGTATCCAAACCGTGTCTATCTCTATACTAACTATATATAATTTGGCACAAAACGCCCTCTACTTAAACCAATCTTAACGAAACCATAGCCACGTTCTTAAAAGATGTCAATTAAATAGTCGTCAGTACTCCTAAGTTCCCCATTTATAGTGTCCGGTACCCTTCTCTATGACCGTAGAGTAAGATATAAAAGTAGAATTATAGCCCCCCACCCATAGCAAGCAGTACTTCTATACACTCCTATTCCCTACCAATCAGTTGATAGGTCAATTTTATCCTAAATCAGGTTTCTTTACACCTTAATATACATATCCTATTTATATATTTTGTTATTTATCTACCCGCTATCTGAAGAATACCTAACCTGATCAAACTAGATACAAACGCTATAAAAACAACTAACCCAAAACATTGAAAGGAGAATACCCATGCCACAACTTGCATTCAATCCCCTCCAAGAACAAGCAATTAACCACCTTGATGGCCCTATGATGGTACTCAGCGTTGCCGGTTCCGGCAAGACCAGTGTGCTGACCCAAAGAATCGTGCACCTAATTGATAACCAAAAGATCAACCCTTACGACCTGCTGGCCATCACCTTTGCGAAAAAAGCAGTGCTAGAAATTCTGAACAGGTTGAAGAAAAAGCTGAACGGCACCAGTGAGAAGGTTACCGTGGCCACCTTCCATTCCCTGGGTTACAGAATTTTAAAGGCAGCAAATTATCCAAACTCCGGGTTCAAGATACTTCCGAATGGAGAACAAACAGGTTTAATATCGGAAGCCCTGTCCAAGGCCCAGGTAAAAGGAGAAACAGCCGATTTCCTACG
>JADFXY010000076.1:0-13904 GCA_015233355.1 Deltaproteobacteria bacterium
CAAGGAGTTAGGATTCTTAATCCAGAATTTGAGTTGAAACATCAGGGAAGAAGGCCCAAATCCTTCAAACAGGACCAGTGGTTTCGGTTTGTCTAAGACTTTGGGGTTGGAGCCGGCAATCTCCAACAGCAGGTCCGTGACCTGCTAGGGGTCTGAATCGTAGGCCACCCCGACCTCCACCTTCATCCGGATCCGTTTGTCCTGGTGACTCCAGTTGGAGAATTCTTTAGATACCACCAGAGAGTTGGGGACAAAAATAGTCTTGCCGGAATAAGTCCTGAGGACCGTAGTCCGAATGGATACCTTTTTGACTATGCACAGTTTTTCTTGAAACTCCACCAAATCACCGGCCTGGACGGTGCGCCCGAAAAGCAAAATCAGGCCGCTGACAAAATTGTTAATGATATTCTGGAGACCAAAACCGATCCCAACGGACAGGCCGCCGGTGATCACGGCCAGGTTGCTTAAGGAAAAACCGATCAAATAAAGCAAAACCATGCCGAAGATAAACCACCACAGATAGGTGGCTATAGTTTTTAGGGAGTTTATGGCCCCTTTCTCCAGGTCGGGATGCCGCACCGCGATGAACGAAATGCCTTCATCCGTGACAACCGTGGCCAGTCTGGTCATGATCAAGGCGATCAGCATCCATAAGAGATGGTAGACATTGAAAGTAACAGGCGGCATCCCGATTTGAAGGTTCATCACCTCATGCAGGAATCTATGACCGCCTAAATAAATCAGAAAAATTGGGATAAAGAATAAGAAAAGCATGGTAAAGATAACCAGCGGGCCTAGTTGCTGACACACATGGCGCAACCACAACCAGGCCGGAATCTCGGTCGGAATCAACTCCAACTTTTTCAAAGCCGTACTGATCCCAAAACTGAGTTGCCAGATCAGACAAATGATCAGGAAAACGGTGACGATGTCTATGGCCGACTTACCCCAACCAAATATCGCGAGCGCGATGGCCACCGGAATAAGACCCAGGATAACCTGCCTGATGGTCTTCTCCCAGGCCGGCTCAATCCCGGCCATCCGGCGATAGGCTCGCCAGGCGAACAAAAAAAAGAAGATTAAAATCGGCACCAGCAGAATCTGAGGCACGGCTAGATTCAGAAGCAAAACACCTACCGAGCAGACCAGCCAGAGCGGCTGCAAAAAAACCGGTTCCGGTTTGGGTGACGCCGCGGCTGCTCCTGAATCATCCATTGACCCCGAGTCGGCCGGAGGTGGTGCCGCCGGTGCGCCTATTCGTAGATTCCAGGCCAGCTTAACCAGCCCATAACCAACCAAAACACCTGTAATCGTCATGTAAATAGAAAGGGATGGCAACCGGGTGAACAAGATCAGACCGGCCATGCTCAAGCCCAGGGATAACCAGACGAGGGGACAAAAAAAACGCCGCTTGAGCGCAGTTCCCGGAATTCGTTTGTCCAACCGCGATAGTATCGTATGACAGGCCAGGATTAAGACCAGGGCCATAAATCCGGCCGCAGATATGAGTTCGGAAAAGGGCACATATTCATAACAGTAAAGTTCCATCAGGATGTACAAAAAACCAAGCTGCCAGCCATGGGCCTCATCAAGATGGTGGCCCCATGACATCGGATTCACCACTGAGAGCGATCTATGGAGAATATTTCGCCGCATGGCGTCTTGGAACCTTTTACTTAGATCAGTTTGCTTTTGTTCAATATTTGCGATAAAATCATGCACAATTTTTTTCTGCCCGGCAATATCTTTCGACACCTCGGCATAGCCGGACTTCATTATCACCAATCTTTGTATAATCTTGTCTATCTCTTGTTTAGCGTTTTCCGGCAGGACCGTTTCATATTCGACTTTAATATTATGCAGCTTTTCAGTGGCTTCAGAAATGAACAGTTCGTCTTCCGGGAAAGTCTGCGTCAAGTTTTGGAGGGGCAGCAACAAATCCTCGGCGTGGTATTTGAAATAGTCTACGGCTCGGAAAACATCGGTCCTGACCGTCGGGTGGAGCGGCGTGATTCGATAAATTAGTAACAACCCGTCATAACGCTTGTCCATCCGGTGCATCCAGTTTTTAATTTCTTCTTTCGACTCTGGTAATTCTCGGCGGGCTTTGTCAAGGACCTTATCCCGTTTGTCCAGGGAATATTCCACTCGCTTCATATTCTCGCTAAACTTTTTGACCGGGTCAACCGCGCAAGCCGGACGGGGCGACACGGCCGCCAGACAGACAAGCATTACCCCAACGGTCCATCTTGTGGCCAAGATAGTGGCCTTTTGGGAAATATCAGTTGTCATCACCCATAACTCCTATAATTTGCAGTTAAAATTGTAATAGGTCGGAAAATTGCGGCATGACGCCGGGCCGGTCTGCTTCCCTATCGCATACCGCCGGCCTCGAACTGGTGATCTGATATCAACTCTGACAACTTAGGGTGGTTTTGAGATAGTGTCAAGTGATTATCGTCATTACCGCCCTGGTAATCTCATCAAAACCAAAACTGCAGGCAGGCTGATGATATATTCGATTCAGGAGAGGAATTAACGATTCTATTGGTTTGTGCTTGAACCCACGGAAGACGTGTATTATATTTCCCGGTGTCGGGTGAAAGTCAATGACATTGAGGTCAGGCTAGCGTTAAGTAATCTGATCTGCAATTCACCAGTTCAAAAAATGCCGACAAGCGGCTGTGTAGGTTTCGCAGTGCGCCCAGAGATTCTAAAGCGGCCTACTATATATTTATGAATACCGGAGCAGGCGTAATGGACAAACGCGACGGGCCCGAAACCGAACTCGAAAATACCCGGTTGGAATTAGAAGCGGCCCGCATCGAATTAGACGAGCTGAACCAACTCTTGGAAGGCAAAATAGCGCATGACCGGCTGGTTGAATCATCTTTCCGAATGGATGAATCCCGGCTAAAGGCCCTTCTCCGGATTAACCAGATGGTCGACGCCTCAGTTGAACAATTGGTTGATTTTACGCTGGAAGAAGGAATCAAGCTGACGAACAGCCAGGTGGGCTATATCTGCTTCTTAGACCAAGAAGGAAAAGTTCAAACTTTCCATGGCCGGTCAAAGATTGTGATGAGTCGAGAAAGAGTTTCGGGCGGGCCGGCTCCCCATCGAGTGGAACAAATGGGGCTGTGGCGGGAAACCGCCCGTCTCCGAAGGCCGGTTGTTTTGAATGACTTGCCCGCGCCCCTGCATGCTAAAGGCGGACACTCCGGTGGGCAGGAACCGGTCACGCGGCACTTAAGCATCCCCGTGTTTGAAGGTACGCAACTGGCCGCCGTAGCCGGTTTGGTCAACAAACGTAAGGATTACCTTGAATCCGACGTCCGGCAACTGATCTTGCTGCTGGAGGGGATGTGGCAACTCCTGCGGCGGCGGCGGACCGAAGCGGCGTTGAAAGAAAGTGAAGATAAGTATCGATCTGTGTTGGAGGCATCTCCCGACCCGATCGCCGTCTATAACCGCCATGGTAAAATCATCTTGATAAATCCGGCCTTCACTATAGTTTTTGGCTGGACTTCCGCCGAAGTGATGGGTCAAAGAATTGATTTTGTGCCCCAGGAAGAAAGACCGGTGACTGACCGGGCCGTTCACATTCTGCTTAAAGAAGGCCGCTGTCCTTGTTTTGAAACCCGGCGCCGTGACAAAGAGGGAAGAGTTATTCCCGTTAGCCTGAGCGCCGCGGCCTATCGGGATTCATCCGGCCGCCGCCAGGGGATCGTGGTGACCATGCGGGATATGAGCGGACCAAAACAAATGGAGGCGGCCGTCCGGACTTCGGAGGAAAACTACCGGGCCATCTTTGACGCGGTCAATGATGCGATTGCCGTGCTGGATTACAAAACCGGAACCGTGCTTGACGTCAACAGCAAGCTAGGGGAAATGTTCGGATACACTCAACCTGAAGCCAAGGGGCTTAATTCCATGGTATTTCATGTTGATCAACCACCTCATACAAACCAGCGTCTACGTGATTATGCCCGGAAAGCCTTCCATGGCGAGCCGCAATTATTCGAATGGCCGGCCAAGACAAAAAACGGCCGGACCTTCTGGGTCGAAATAAATCTTAAACGGGCTTCCATCGGCGGCCGGGCCCGGATGCTGGCCGTAATCCGGGATATCACCGAGAGGAAGTCGGCTGAGCGGGAACTACGTCAAGAAAGGGATTTCATCAAGAGCCTGATCCAAACCTCTCCGGCCTTTTTTGCCGCGGCCGGCGCTTCTGGAAAAATATTGCTATTAAATGATGCCATGTTGAAAGCCCTGGGCTACAGTTTAGAAGAAATTCTGCAGCGAGATTATCTGACCACACTGGTCCCGGAATATGAACGGGAAAGGGTGGCCGGATCTTTTCAAAAATTGAGCACCTCCCGGAAATCCATTTACAGCCAAAATCACCTTTTAACCAAAGACGGCCGGGAACTCCTGGTCGAATGGCATAGCAGCCAGGCCCTAATGGCCAATGGCGACCTGGACTATGTCTTTGGCGTCGGGATCGATATCACCGAGAAACAAAAGGCGTTGGCAGCTCTCCAAATTAGTGAGGACAAGTACCGGTCGGTCATGGAGGCGGCCCCGGACCCCATTGTGGTTTACGGCATGGATGGCGGAGTAACTTATGTCAATCCGGCCTTTACCCGGGTTTTTGGGTGGGCCGCCGAGGAAGTTCTGGGCCAGTCGATCGATTACGTTCCTGGAGAGAACCGGAAAGACACCCAAAAAGCCATTACCCGGGCGTTGCGGGAGGGACTGACCCGATTTGAAACCCGCCGTTACACTAAAGATGGACGCTTGCTTGATGTTCTCGCCAGTGCCGCGGCCTATCGGGATCATACCGGGGAACTTGTCGGAATGGTGGTCGATCTCCGTGACATCACCACCCGCAAGAAAATGGAGGCAGCCTTACAAGAAGCGCATGATAAATTGGAGATCCGCGTCCAGGAACGAACCGCGGAATTGATGGAGGTTAACGAGGAACTCAAATCTTTGGCCTACGCCGTATCTCATGATTTACGCGCCCCGCTGATCAACCTGAAGGGATTTGCGGCGGAACTCCAGCGGGCCGTCGGTATCGTTCGAGCCGCCTGTCCGGCGTTGCTGCCGGGCCTGGATGAGGAAACCCGAGCTGAAGTTTCCGCCGCGCTCGAACAAGACATCCCTGAGGCGATAGAGTTTATCGATGCTTCAACTACCCGGATGGGCAGGCTGATCAAAGCCATTTTGAACCTATCCCGACTGGGGCACATTGAGCTCAGCCTGGAGAAACTGGCTATGACCGGCCTGGTCACGGAGGTGTTGAAGAGCTTCGCCCATCGTCTGGAAGAAAAAACGATTAAGGTCAGTCTGCCGCCGCTGCCTGAGATAGTTGCCGACCGCATGGCCATGGAGCAAATCATCAGTAACATCATAGATAACGCCATAAAATACCTGGTCCCGAATCGGCCCGGCGAAATCAAGATTCAGGCCGACCGGGCTGACGGCCGGACGATATTTTGCATCAGAGATAATGGCCGGGGGATCGCCGCGGAAGACTTAGACAAGGTGTTTGAGATCTTTCGGCGGGTGGGCGACCAGGATGTCCCTGGGGAAGGGATGGGACTCTCCTATGTCAGAACGCTGGTCCAGCGCCATGGGGGACGCATTTGGTGTCAGTCAAGTCTGGGCCGGGGGTCGAGCTTTCTCTTTAGCGTTCCCGATCAAAAAGCATAACGCAAAGGACGCGGCTCCCCCTTGTCATTTCGAGCGAAGCGAGAAATCTTAAGATTCCTCACATTCGTTCGGAATGACAGGGTGGGGATTATCGGAATAACAAAACGGCAATTATTGGTATGTTGGTTGCCCAAGCTGGGCTGCGTTGATCTCACCATTTAGATTATGATGTTTGCACTCTGGGCTAGAGGGCTTCGGCGATCAGCTCGGCCAGGTCTTTAACGGCAATAATGTCTTCTTTATTTGTACTTCTCCGGCTATCCTCAAGCATGGTCACACAGTAAGGGCAAGACGTAGCCAGGGTGTCCGCCCCGGTATTCACGGCTTCCACTACCCGGTAGTCGGAAAAACGTTGTTCCGGCAGGGTCTCCATCCATAATCTGCCGCCGCCGCCGCCGCAGCAATGACTGTTTTTCTTTTCTCTAGGCAGGCTGACCAGTTCCAGCCCCGGAATAGCCTGGAGCAGCTTGCTGTGCCGGCCCAGATAGCAGGGATCATGATAGGCCACCTTGCCCGCCACCTGGTTCGGCAGCTTCAGCTTGCCCTGGTCCAGAAGATCGGCCAGAAGTTCGGTGTAGTGAATTACCTCAAAGTCGCCGCCAAATTCCGGGTATTCATTCTTAAACGTATGGTAGCAATGAGGTGAAGTGGTGATGATTTTTTTCACCCCTTTACCCGTGAACAGTTCCACATTCCTCTGAGCCAGGTTGCTGAACTCTTCTTCGGCCCCGACTTTCCGGGCGCTCTCGCCACAGCAGCTTTCTTCTTCACCAATGACCCCAAAGCTGACGCCGGCGGCATTAAGAATCTTGACCATGGCTTTGGCGATTTTTTGGCTGCGGACATCATAAGCGGAGGTACAGCAAACGAAAAGGAAG
Source organism: Deltaproteobacteria bacterium (assembly GCA_015233355.1). Lineage (GTDB taxonomy): Bacteria > Desulfobacterota > JADFXK01 > JADFXK01 > JADFXK01 > JADFXK01. The sequence continues at coordinate 6,597 of JADFXY010000076.1, forward strand.
TACTCCGTATCCGGAGTAAACGTATTCACCGGTTCATCTTTATACCAATTGGGGCGCTTTTCCCTGGTATCGGACCAGGGGTTGCCGTTGGAATGAATGCTCCCCAACATGGACCGCAGAATGGGCGGAATAGCTCCGGTTTCGGCGATCATAGCCCGCATGGCCTTGAAAATGTCAATCAGCTTCACTCCCCGCGGGCAGTTGATCACGCACTTGTTGCAGGTGGTGCAGGCATAGAGAATGTCATCTGATTCGAACCCTTCCATACCTAGTTGACCCATTTTAATCAACATTCGGGGGCTGAAAGGTGATTCTACCGTGGACCAGGGGCAAAGCCCGGCACACAAGCCGCATTGCATGCACAGATTAAGGCTTTCTCCCCCGCTGGCCACAATAGCTTGGTTAACCTCAATAAAAGGGGTGATCGTCATGATGTAAGACTCCTTTCAACTAAAATTTGATGATGTTTCGCCGAGTAAGCCAGGTATTATGCTCATCCCATTAGCACGCCCGGAAGCGGAAGTCAAGCTACAATGTAACTACAACAGAAGGCTTAAATAATAAAACTATTGTTGATCAAATAAGATACAAATACCGCACGCTACTTCCCGGTTCTTCCGAGGATCGGGGCCGCCGTAATATTTTTGTTCGTCCCGCCACATTGCCTTTGACATCTGTGAATAAAGCGATAAAGTGTTCCTTACGGGCCGCCGGGTGTCGCAGGGCGTTACCAACCAGGAAAAAAATAATTGCGTTGAATACATAATGCAAGACACCGCCAATCAATAATCTAATATGCCGGCCGGGGCTGATGTTGGTCGCCCCGCTTCAGGTTCTTTATTTGCCTCTTTTTACCGGCTTGATCGGGAATTAAATGAAAAAACGCTGGAACACTGTTGAACTTCGAAATGACCGCGTGATGACCCTGGCCGGGGATTTGAACCTCAATCCAATTTCCGCCGGGATTCTGTTAAGTAGAGGAATTCATGATGTCGCTGCAGGCCAAAAATTCCTAAATCCCGAATTGCGGGACTTGAACGATTATACTCTGCTCAAAGATGCCGACCTGGCCGCCGATCGCCTGGCCACGGCCCTGGCCAAAGGGGAAAAGATAACCATTTATGGGGACTACGATGTTGACGGACTTAGTTCAACAGCTTTGATGGTCAGTTTTTTTAATGAGTTGAACTACCCGGTGGACTACTATATCCCCCATCGCATCACCGAGGGCTATGCCCTTAACCGGCCGGCCATCGATACCATCAAAGGGTGGGGCACTAGATTGCTGGTCACCGTTGATTGCGGCGTTTCAAATAAGGACGAAATCGATTACGCCAGCAGTTGCGGGATGGATGTCATCGTCACGGATCATCACACCCTTTCCGCTGAACTGCCCCGCGCCGTGGCCGTGCTCAACCCGAAACGTTCAGATTGCCCGTTTCCTTTTAAGGACCTGGCCGGAGTCGGGGTGGCCTTGTTCCTGGTCATTGCCCTGCGCGCCCGCCTTCGGGAAAACGGCTACTTCAAGCACCGCAAGGAACCGAATCTAAAAAAATACTTGGATCTGGTCGCCCTGGGCACGGTGGCCGACATCACTCCCCTGGTTGAGGACAACCGCATCCTGGTCAGTTGCGGATTGCCCGTTTTGAATGCTAATGGGCGTCCCGGTCTGGCGGCCCTCCGGGACATCAGTGGGGCGAATCGAACCGACCTGTCGGCCAAAGATATTTCCTTTAAGCTCGCACCCCGGATAAACGCCCTGGGCCGGATGGATGATCCCCGCCCCGCCATCGCCCTGCTGACGACCGGCAATTATGATCAGGCTCTGGAAATAGCCAAATTCATGGACCAGAAGAACCTGGAACGGCAAAAGGTGGAAGATCAAACCATGACCCAGGCTCTGGCCATGCTCTCTGCCCTTGAGGCCAATGACGACCGGACCCTGGTCCTGTGCTCGGAAGGCTGGCACAAAGGAGTGGCCGGCATTGTGGCGGCTCGGCTGGCGGCCCGGTTCTTCAAGCCCACGATTATGCTCATCCAGGAAAATGGGCTGGCCAAGGGCAGCGGCCGGAGTATCCCGACTTTCAATCTCATGGAAGGACTCCAGTCCTGCGAGGAATTGCTGGAAGCCTATGGCGGCCACAAGTTTGCCGCAGGGATGTCCGTGGCGGTGAAGAACCTGCCGGCCTTCAGACAGGCCTTTGAACAGGTGGCCAGGGAGCGGTTGCGGGCAGAGGACCTGATCCCGGTGGTTAATGTGGACGCGGTAGTCGAGCTGGCCCAGGTGACCGACCAGTTGGTCTGGGAGTTGGAAAAGCTCGAACCCTTCGACCCGGCCAACCCGGAGCCGGTGCTGGCTTCGTTTAAGTGCGAGGTCATGGATAAGTTCTGTGTCGGACCCTCCGGCAAGCATTTACGGTTGGTCCTCCGGCAGGGCAATGTTCTGGTGGATAGTGTCGGGTTCGGCCTGGGCGGGCTCCTCAGCAGCCTCGGTCCCAGGGTGGATGTGGCCTACACGCCGGAAATCAACATCTGGCAAGGACAGGCCGGCCTCCGCCTGCGGCTGAAGGATGTCCGGTCGGCCGGTTGAGGATGTTGGAACGTTTCACCATGTCTGCTTGCGGATCGGCTACGGATGATTAAAACATCGACTTCACAGAGACGTTGGTCCAATTTGAGGGCCGTGAGCGGATTGTTGCCGTTATTCGCTGAAATCACGGGCTACCAGCCGATTGCGTCCATTCCGTTTGGCCTGGTACAGGAGTTCGTCCGCCGCCCGGACCAGGGACATCGGCAGCAAGTTGATCAGCGGAGTCATGGTGGCCACCCCCAGACTAATGGTCACGTGGCCGGCTACCGGCGAGTACTCATGGATGACGCCCAGGGCGGCCACCCGATCTCTAAGCTTCCCGGCTACAACCATTGCCCCCACGGAATTAGTCTCGGGCAGGATGCAAGCGAATTCCTCACCCCCGTATCGGGCCATCAGGTCGGTCGATCTCTTAACGGTCGTGCTTAAGGCCCTGCCTATTTGATTCAGACATTCGTCTCCGGCCAAGTGTCCGTAATGATCATTGTACGGCTTAAAAAAGTCAATGTCTATCATAAGCAACGACAAGCAGGACCTGGACCGGACCGAACGCCTCCATTCGGCTTCCAGGAACTCATCAAATCGGCGGCGGTTGGGGATGCCGGTCAGGCCGTCGGTAACCGATAGATTCTCCAGGACATCTCTGTATTTTTTTAGTTGGATATGATTTTTGACCCTGGCTCTGACGATTGTCGGGCTAATGGGTTTGGTGATGTAGTCAACCGCGCCTATTTTAAAGCCTCTGACTTCGTCTTCCTCAGTGATCTTGGCGGTAATGAATATTACGGGAATATCTTTGGTCCGGTGCGCCCCCTTCAGTCGCCGGCAAATCTCGTATCCGTCCATCCCCGGCATCATGATGTCGAGTAAGACAAGATCGATCTGTTCCGATTCGGAAATAGCCAGAGCTTTCTCCCCGGTGACGGCAAAAAAGACATGGTAATCGTTTCGGAGTAATTCATAGATGTCTCGAATATTGGCCGAGTCATCATCCACGATCAGTATCTTCTGCCGCTCGTTCTCGTCATTCATTGGCCTTTGCCCCAATAGCAATTCCTAGTTCTCCAGCTAAAGCCTCCAAGCCGGCCAGGGCTTTCTCATAATCGAGGTTGAAAACATCAGCTTCGATTATGGATAGTTTAGCAAACAACGGGGAGCCTTTTAGATGTTCACCGATAAGCTTGAGCCGGCCAGCCGTATCCAGGATGTTTCTCTTTAGTAAATCAGATAGTTCCGTGATAATTAAGGCGACCTTGACAACGTCCACCCGGTGGCCCGGGATCATCCCGGCGGCGGTCTGATCCTCGGCCGGCCGGCTCTGTTCCAGCAGATTGATCGAGGCCAAAACCAGGGCCATTTGTTCCTCTATTTGGGTGACCAACATATTACATTGTTCTGTATTTCCTTGTTCTATGGCCTGCTCTAACCGGCCGGCCGCTAAAGACAAGTTCTCGGCGGAAAGATTCCCAGCCGTCCCTTTTAACTTATGGGCCAACTCTTCAGCCGATTTTTGATCTCCCGCGAGTAGGGCGTTTTTGATCTTTAGTGCTTCCTGGGCGTAATCCTTCTGAAAATATAAGAGTAAATCTCTGTATAATTTGAAATTTTCACCTAATCTGGCCAGTCCGGCCGGGACATTAAAGCCGGGAAGATGATTGGGAAATAATTCTACCTCCTGGGCCGGGGCAGGTCTGGCCGAGGAATCTTTTTCAGTACCTTTTCGGGGCTTAACCCACTTGCTCAAGACCTGAAAAAGCTGAGTGACATCAATAGGCTTAGAGACATAATCATTCATTCCTACGGCCAGGCATTTCTCCTGCTCTCCCTTAAGGGCGTTGGCGGTCATGGCAATAATAGGCAACTGCTGATGCTGCGGCATTTGTCTTATCCGGTGCGTGGCCTCGTACCCATCCACCTCGGGCATATGAATATCCATTAGTACGGCATCCCAGGCGGAGGCATCAACCAGCCTGACGGCTTCCCGGCCATTACCGGCTACGGTTACGGATACGCCGGCTCGTTCCAGTATCTCTCTAGCCACCTGCTGGTTTATTTCATTATCTTCAACCACCAAAATCTTGGATCCCGAGACCGGGGATAGAGAATGACATCCCTTGAACTCCTGCGAAGGATCTAGGGAATCTTTTGTCTCGGCCTGCCCCAGCACGTCCATGATCGTGTTGAACAAGGCCGCCCGGCCCGCCGGCTTGACCAGGAAGGCCTTCAGCCCGGCCTCTTCAGCCCGCCGAACGACATCCTCCCGGCCAAATGCCGGAACCATGATAATAATCGGATATTGCGCCGTCGCCGGGTTTCTTCTTATCTGTCGGGACACCTCAAATCCATCCATCCCAGGCATCTTCCAGTCCATCAGGATAAGTCGGTAAGGCCGTCCCTCCGGGTCCTTGTCCAGCTCCTCCAGGGCCTTCTGTCCAGAGACAGCGGTAGTCACCTGAAAGGAAAAAGATTCCAGGGTATCCTTTAGAATCTCCCGTGCCGCGTCATTATCGTCTACGATTAACACCCGGCTAGCCTGATGCTCCGCCGGTGGAAGAAGTTGATCCGCGGCATGTTCGGGTTGGAGGGCCAAGGTGACGGTAAAAGTAAAAAGACTCCCTCGGCCGGGCAGACTTGTCGCGACGATTTGCCCTCCCATCATCTCCACCAGCCTCTTACTGATGGCCAGCCCCAGACCACTGCCGCCGTATTTCCGGCTGATAGAACCGTCCACTTGAGTAAACGGCTCGAAAAGGGAGGCGATCTGGTCTTCGGAGATGCCGATTCCAGTGTCTTTTACGGAAAAACAGAGGGTGATTTTGTCCGACGTCCGGTTAAGCAATTCTGTTTGAATTATGACTTCACCGGATTCGGTGAATTTCACGGCATTATTGACTAGATTGAGTAAAATTTGCTCTAACCGCAGCGGATCTCCCACCAATAATCGGGGTACTCCCTTATTCGCCCAATACATGAATTCCAGCTCTTTTTCAGACGCGGTTAAGCCGACCAGATTAAAAATATTCGTAATGACATCGTCGAGATTAAAAGGCACTTCTTCGATGTCCAGTTTACCGGCCTCGATCTTGGAAAAGTCGAGAATATCATTAATGATCATCAATAAGGCCCGGGTCGAGAGCTTTATTTTGCCTAAATAATCCCTTTGCCTGGAGGTCAGTTCCGTTTGCAGGGCCAGGTGCGTCAGTCCGGTGATGGCATTCATCGGGGTCCGGATCTCATGGCTCATTTTGGCCAAAAATTCGCTCTTGGCCCGGTTGGCCTCTTCCGCCATCTCCTTGGCCTCCCGTAATGCCTCCTCGGCCAGTTTCCGTTCATTGATATTTTTCATGATGCCGATGACTGAAAGAAGCGCTCCCGACTCATCAACATTCATACTCCCCCGGTCATGGAACCAGAGGTACCGGCCGTCTTTAGTCCGAAACCGATACTCCATGTCGAACAGCCCGTCTTCGTTGTGCGCCCGGCGGAATTCTGAATCCACCGCGGGCAGGTCATCCGGATAGACCCGAACCGTCCAACTCGCCCCATTGTGACCCATTTCCGACTGTTCGTAGCCCAGAACCTCTTTCACCGCCCCGGACCAGACAATAATATCATCCGGCACAAAATTTTCATAAGTCACTTCGCCCAAAGCCCGAATGAAGGCCTGATACCTGCGTAAGGCTTCGGCCCGATCCTCGGAGATGTTTTTTATTCCAGTGATATCTTCATGGCTGATCACCACCCGAGCCGGCCCGGGGACATTGAACCTGGTCACCCGCATATTGAACCAGCGCCGGCGATCTGGAGAATGGCAAGGATAGTCCATCACGAATTCGTTTTGTTCACCATTGATGACGGCCCGGATGCCGCGCACAGCCCAGATGACTTCTGTGGCCGATTGATCTATGGCTTGTTCACATGCCTTGAAGTAGTCTACACCGGTTTCATTCCAGATAGGATCCAGTCCCTGGCTTCTTCCAAAATCCTTCCAGGCCTGGTTGGTTTCTAGGATGATGCCGTTCTTATCGAGTATGGCCAGATGGGAGGTGATCGAATCCAAAACGGCCCGAGTGAAATCGGCACTTTCCTGGACATTACCCAACGCCTGCCTGGATTCCGTGATATCATGGAAAAGGACCAGCAAATGGGGTACGCCTCCGCTGGATATGCGGGTCAAGAAATATTCAAGCCAGACCAGGCGGCCGAACGTCGTGGTCAAATGGATCTCGCCTTGTTTTTCGAGTCCGGCGGCCAGGACTTCTTCTGCCGCGGACAGCAATCCGGAGGTCTTCCAGGAGGTAATCCAGCGGAAATTCTGTTGCCGCAATTGTTCCATAGGAGCGCCGATGACTCGGGCAGCCGCCGGGTTAGCCAGTAATCCTTGACCGGTGAAACCATTATAGACAACGATACCAACGGCCGAGGCCTCGATAATCTTGCGGTTAAACTCCAATAGGTCCGAAATCTTTTGGGCGGCCAGTTTCTGCTCCGTGACATCCCGCCCGATGACGATCAGACCCTTGCGTTGGTCGTTATCATGAAAGAGAGGTATCTTGATCAGGTCAAGGATTATTCTGCGGCCGTCGGGGCAAGGGACGATCTCTTCACCCCGCCAGAGATTTCTTAGTTCCCAGGCATGTTCGTCGCTTTCTTCACAGGTCAGAAACGCGTCCCGGTAATATGATGAAAATGCCGCCAGCTCAGAATCCCTTTTCCCC
>JADFXY010000077.1:0-13895 GCA_015233355.1 Deltaproteobacteria bacterium
TCCCTTTGCTGATAATAAATTTGGCCCAGGTCTAGATAAATTGAGGCCAGATCGTCCAATCGCGCCGCGGCCTTTTCTAATTCGGCCACTGCCTCAAGCGTCCGGCCCGTTTTCAGATAGGCTTTAGCCAGAAGCTGCCTGGCCGCCAGATCGTCCGGGTAAAATTCCAACCCTCGTTCCAAGACCGGAATAACCTCATCAAATCCGTCCTGCGTCCAATACAATTTAGCCAACTCTAAAAAGGCCCTGGATGTCGGATCATTTCCCAACATCCGGCGATAAATGGATTCTTCCATCAGCATCGCCGGGGCATCTCTGAGCTTTTCTGTTTCATCCATAGTAGCACCAATGAGGTGTTTGAGAACTGATGGGCGCGGCAGGCACCAAAGTAATAATAACCTGCCCCCGGCCTATCTATTATCACGAATTATTTTTTGGACCGGTCCGCCGGAGCGGTTGGCTGGAGGAGTAGGTTCGGCTTTTTGAACTTGTGATTCTTTGTTGTCGAACTGAAAGACGATTTCGTTTTCACGAATGAGGCCCAAGTCTTGTCTGGCAATTTCTTCTAGATACTTTCGATCGGTTTTGATCCGATAAATCTGGCGGCAGAGTTTTTCATTTTGCATTTTGATATGCTCTATGCCTTCAAGTGTCAACACTTTTTCCTTGTTAAGCTGGTAAAGGCTGCTCAGAGCCTTAGTGGAAAAAAATACGCTGTATGCCGCCAAGATACTGGTGATCAGACAGACCATAACCAGCAGATACTTTTTGTTTGACACAGGTTATTTCTCCCCGGAAGAACCATCTTCAGTAGGTAGGTGAGATATAATCAAAAACTCATTATAGTGTGAACGGTCATAATAGTGCCTTTTCGGTCCAACCGCAAGGTGGCGAATCGCTGACCCTTATTCGGCTCCTTTGGCTGTCTAAATCTACCAGCATTACACTACCATAAAGATTGAAGATGGGCAAGAACATTTATCCAAAGTTTATACAGGCCAGGGCCGGCCGGGGTCTTCAGCCTTTCCGGATCATCCCGACCGCTCATGGAGTTTCAACGTTCTTTCCGGTTCATTTCGGCCGGCCGTTTCTCTCCCTTTATTATTTTAAATTATAACCGCTAATTGGTCCAATGATTCGGTCATCGAAAGTTAAAATTTGACAAATCAGCCAGGAATGATTAAAATGTAACCAGTTATTATGAATGAAACTCAGGCCGCCCGTTAACTATTCTTGATAAGTCTTTATAAGGCCGTAGGTTAAGCCATTCAACCGTTGCCAGGCAGAGAAGCCGGGGTGTGTTGTTTTTCTCCGTACCTAATCATTACCCTCCACTGAGTGGTCGAGGTGGGAATCGGGGCCGCCTCAAAGGAGCACACTCCATTAACTACGCCGAAGTCCTTAACCAAAAGAGGTCAATTATGCCAAAAAGATTGAAACCAACGCCCAGAGCGCTAAAGGAACCGTTGCAGTTCCACCAGGTGGATAAGAGCCGCTTTTTGGATTGTCCCCATTACGACCACTGCCTGACCCTGGGCGAGCAGAAAAAATGGTTGTCTTTTACCTGCCGGAAATGCCCATTTTTCTTAACTAAAACCCCACCGAGACCACAACACAACAATTAATCAACCAGGCCCAATCCCCTTTGGGACATTATTTTATGATGCTACAGAGACGTGCCCCGGGCGCGTCTCTTAATTTGGATTATTGAAATTCTGCATAACCCATCGGACAAATTAGTCCAGCCACACCAGCCGCATTGCCTCGATGCCGATAAAACGCCGATAACCAGATCTCGCCGTTTCTCCTTCTCCAGATTGGTGGCCTGTTCCCATTACCTCCTTTATAATTGTCTTGACGGGTTCAAAAAAGCGCACTATAAAAGGACTCTAAGTAACTTACCGTCATGGGCCGCACCCCAATGTCATTAACTTAAGCCGGAGGAAAACACGCTGCCAGATTTCCCGGTTCGCTCGAAATGATAAGGGGGACGCACGAAGTAGATATCATCATGAATGTACGGGAGTTCTGTCATTTCGAGCGAACCGGGAAATCTTAACGTCCTTATGTCATTCCGGACAATAGTGAGGTGATCATTAACTTAATTTAATGACATTGGGCCGCATCCGGCACCGGGAACAAATATTCCAGAGCAGAGGATTACCGATGGATACCACCGAAAACATTGACCGCCGCCGCCACCTGAGGTTTAGCTGTTTGAACCTTACATCCCTAACCCCGCACAAAGACGGGATCCCGTTACAACCTGTCACCGTCGGCCGAACCCTGGATATATCCCGTGGCGGGGCCAGTGTCGAGGTCTATGGTCACATCCCCCAGGGCACAGAGGTTGTATTGGAAATAGGCGTGAAAGAAAGAATCGTACGGGCAGACGCCCTGGTGGTTCATTCCAGTCTCTCGCCTGAGGGCACCTACACCACGGGGCTCCGATTCACCCATGTCGCCCCGGAAGACTTGAACCTCCTTGAAAGCCATGCCGTTGATGCCGGACCGGAGTGATGACCGGCGGCCCGGTCTCAGCCGCAGATTAAAAAATAAGAATGGGGCAACCACTCCCGGACGATGATAAAAAACTCCGCGTCCTATGCGTTAGGCCTTCCCGGCGGGTTGGAGCTGACCGGAAATCCGGAAATGATGATACGGGATCACCTGAGAAAGCCGCCGTGGCTCCGGAAAAACATTCCCACCGGGCCTGGAGTAAACAAAATAAACGGCATCTTACAAAAAACCGGATTGCACACCGTATGCCAGGAGGCCCGGTGCCCTAACCGGGTTGAATGTTATGCCCGGGCTGCCGCCACGTTTCTGATTATGGGACCTCACTGCTCCCGGGCCTGTACCTTCTGTGCCGTGACCGCGGCCCTGCCCCATCCCCTCAACCCCGCCGAACCCAGCCTGGTCGCCGCGGCCATCAAGGAAATGAATCTCTCCTTTGCAGTGATCACCTCAGTCACTCGAGATGATTTGCCCGACGGCGGGGCGGCTCATTTTGCCTCAGTTATCAAGGCCGTTCGTGATCTAGTTCGTGATTTTGGCCCGGCCATCAAGGTGGAAGCTTTAGTCCCAGACTTTCAGGGGGATGAAGCAGCCCTGGAGGTAATCATTGAGGCCGGTCCGACGGTATTGAATCATAACCTGGAGACCGTCTCCCGATTATACGGCCGGGTCAGGCCCGGTGCGGATTATGACCGTTCTCTGAAGCTACTCCACCAAACCAGGCAAAAGGCCCCCCAACAAGTCACCAAATCAGGAATAATGGTCGGTTTGGGCGAAAGCTTTCCGGAGATTTTAGAGTTGTTCGGTCACCTCCGAGAGGCGGGCTGCGACATCCTGACCATCGGTCAATATCTGCAACCCAGTAAAGATCATCATCCGGTGGTCAGGTTTGTTCCCCCGGACGAATTTCGAGACTACGAAACAGAAGCCCGGCGATTGGGGTTTAAAGCGGTGTCGGCCGGTCCGTACGTCCGGAGTTCTTACCAGGCTGGGGAACTCTACCGCCGCGCCTTATCTCCTGACCCTTTAGGCCAGGATTCATAGGGTTTGGACTTCCACCGTTGGTGCATCCAGAACCAGTGATCCGGATATTGTCTGACCATGTTTTCGATAATCTTGGTGAACAAGGCCGTATTCTCTTCAACATCCTTGGTATTATCACCGGTTCTGATCAGCTCCACGGCCGGATGACAAATCATCTTGAAACGATTGCCCTCTTGTCGGGCAATAAAGATGGGGATGACCGGAGACCCTGTCTTTAAAGCCAGCAGGGCCAATCCCTTATTGGTGCAAGCCCGCCGCCCGAAATAATCGACAAAAACCCCTTCTTGCCAGGTGACGTTTTGATCCAATAACACCCCGATCAATCTCAGCCGGCGAAGCGCGGCCAGAACACCGCGAGCCGACCTATTTTTGTTGAGCGTGGCGTGACCGTTCATCGTTCTTAACTGGTCGATAAATCGATCCAACGGCTTAAAATCCAACGGCCGGACAATCACTTCTCCCGGCCAGCCGGACGCGGCCAGAGACAAAGACAACACCTCCCAGTTCCCGAAATGAGCCGTCAGGACAAATCCGCCTTTGCCCAGAGCCAGGGCTTGGGCTATGTTCTCCGGGTCTTGATAGTCAACCCTGGCCATAAGCTCTCTTTTAGTCATCCACGGCAAGGCCAAGACCTCAAAAAACACCCGGCTCATATTCTGAAAACACCGCCGTCCCAACTCTCGCGCCGCTCCGGGCGAAAGCTCACTGAAAGAGGCGGTAATGTTGTCTAAGGTTATTTTCCGATGTTTTTTATCCAGCCGCCAGGCCAATGATCCCAAGGCCCGGCCCATTCCGCCGTACCATGACCAGGGGATTAAAGCGACCATCCTGGACAAAAGCAGAATCCCGGCATAAGCTAACTGTTGCCATAGGGGTAGGCCGGCCAGATCATTCTTTTGTCCGGCTGAGTACCAAAGAGGTAATTCCTTGCTCATCATCTAATACCGACTCCACATCCAAGATCCAGACCCGGTGTGGCTTTAAGAAATCCGTTGATAATTTGACCGCGTCCTTGGCGGTGGTCACAGCCAGGTCGAGACCGGTCGCGTCCATGACCGTCCGAATGTTAAATTCATCAGTTGCGGTGAAACGATAGTGATCAGGAAAGGAGAATTCTTTGACTACCTCAGCCCCCATCTCCCGCAGGGTCGAAAAAAAACCGCCATTGTCCGCCAAACCCGCAAAAGCCGCCATTCGCCGGCCGGCCACCTGAAAAGAACCAATCCGCTCATCGGTAGCCAGGTCTCGCAGGCCGACGGGCAGATGGTTGGCTCTGAAAACAGGTTTACCTCTTAACAGACCGGCAAAAAAAGCCTTGAGTTCGGAACGCTCACCCGATCCGGCCCGGTCGGCTCGGGTCAGGATCACCACATCCGCCCGCCGGGACGCCCGCGGCGGTTCCCGCAAAAGACCCAGGGGTAGGACTCGGCCTCGGCCAAAAGGCCGTCGGGCGTCCAACAACAGGATATTCACATCCCGATGGAGGTGGAGATGCTGGAAGCCGTCATCAAGCAACAGCAGGTCCGGGTGAACATGGTCTATCGCCCAGGCCCCGGTGAGTGCGCGGTCGGCCCCGACAATGATCGGAATTCCCGGCAACGCGGCAGCCAACATGACCGGTTCATCCCCCACCACCGCGGCATCGCCCAGGATATTCACCCCATCGGAGACCAGGGTGACCGGGGACTTGGATCCACCCCCATAGCCTCGGCTGAGCACGGCCACCAGGAGCCCCCGCTTCTGAAGTTGCCTGGCCAGGGTGATGACCAGGGGGGTTTTGCCGGTGCCGCCCACTTGCAGATTGCCCACGCTCACCACCGGGACTTTAAGCCGCACCGTCGGGAAAAGCCCGCAACTATAGGCCCAGGCCCGCAGCCGGATCACGGCCAGGTACAACCCGGCCGGCGGGGTCAGCAACACTCTTAGAATCTGCACCGTCAGTCCGGCATGTTCTTCCGAGATGACCCGATGGAACAGCTCATTTATCCGGTGGCTAAAAATTTTCCCAGTACCTCCAGGTTTCTTTCCAATGCGCCCTTGTTTTCAAAGAAGAAGCTCCGCCCCTGCTCACCCATCCGGGTAGCCGTCTCGGGGTCCGTTAACAGCCGGTCCAGCTCCGAGGCCAGGTCTTCGGGATTGTGCACCTGGATACCGGCTCCCACCTGAACCATACTGGCCGCCATGTCCTTAAAATTATACATATGAGGGCCAAACAAAACGGGCCGGCCTTGGGCCGCGCCTTCCAGTAAATTGTGCCCTCCGTGATCCGCAATGCTTCCCCCGACAAAAATCAGTTCAGCCAAGGCGCTAACCCTGGCCAGTTCGCCGATGGTGTCTAAAACTACCACCTGTGGTTCATCATCTCCGGATCCAGGGTCGGTCCGTCTGGCCGTGGCGAACCCCTTTTTCTTGGCCAGACGATATGTGGTCTCGAAGCATTCTTTTTCGCGGGGTGCGATGACTAAAGTCAAGCCGGGGTGTTTGCGGCCAAGCCGTCCAAATATAGACAGGATGATTTCTTCCTCCGGCTCATGTGTGCTGGAGGCCAAGACGATTCGGCGTCCTTCTTTGATGCCCAATTCCAGCCGGAGCCGGGTCTGCTCCTGGGCAGTCAGATATGGAGCTTCCTGGTCAAACTTGAGGTTACCGGTCACCTGCACCCGGCTTTGATCCGCGCCCAGGGCAACAAAGCGATTTCGTTCCACCTCGGCCTGGACCAGGATCTGGTCGTACAATCTAAGCACCGGGCCGATAAACGACTTGACCCGGCGATAGCCATTAAACGATTTGGGTGACATGCGGGCATTCATTAATACGGCGGGGATCCGGCCGCGGTGAAGATAATGCAAAATATTAGGCCAAATATCTGTTTCGATTAACACGTAGAGTTTGGGTCGAAGCCGTCGCACAACCCGGTTGACGGCATGAGGCAGGTCAAGCGGGGCGAAAAAAAAACCATCCACCCAGTCGGCCAGGATCTGGCGGGCTATTTCTTGGCCGCCCTGCGTATTGGTGGAAAATACGATAAGTTCCTCGGGATATCTTTGTTTGAAGGCCCTGATCAACGGTTTGGCCGAGATGACCTCGCCCACCGATAAGGCGTGAAACCAGACCGGGTGAGTCCCTTTAAGCCGGATCACACTGAGATTCATCCTCAAGCCCAATTTCTCCGGGACGGCTTCTCGATATCGGCCCGTCTTGTAATCCCGAACCAAATAATAGGGCAATGCGCCCATGAAAAAACCAAGCAGGGCCAGGTTGTAGGCGAATAATCCAGTCATGGTCATGATCCGTCTTTAAGTTACGGGGTAAGGGTGTCCGGCCGATATCAATCTAGTTAATGGTTCCGCAATGTCATCGACTTAAGGTGCAGGGTCATCGGATCTGATTTTAATAAATGGCTTATTCGGAATGGGCTATTTTAAAAAAAGTTAGCACGATTGTTCGCCCGCTTAAGTCAATGATATTGAATGGTCCCGTGTGGATTGCAACCATTAGGACAAGGCAATCGTGCCGGATGAGGCGTTCACCACAACTAGCCGGACTGATAGATCATAATTTCGTATAGGTCTCAGCCCAAGTTACAGCTTCCAGATAAAATTTTGGTATCTGTTTTTCATCTATTCCCATATTTGAATTAAGAATTGAGCAGGTATTCCAACTTCCTTTTTCATAACATGAAGAAAAGTTTAAATAATCACCCAGTTCTCCTTCTCTGGAGATTAAAGCTTTCTTTACGTTGTCAGATAAAGGAAGATCAATGAGCAGGGTTTCCATTTTATTATCAAGCATGGCGTCAAGTTGCGAGAAAAGTCCAACAATAAAAAGCTCCGATTTATCAATATATGTTTTTGAAGAACTTCCTAATAATTCACACAATTTTGCCCTTACTATGGAAGAGCGGATAAGTTCGTCGGGTTTATCGGAGGCAAGGCCTGCTGCAGCTATAACTGATATAAATTGCTTGATCCCGCTTTCTCCTAATAAGATAAGAGCATCTTTTATCGAGGAAATTTTATTGGGCCTTCCGAAAAAGGCTGAGTTTAAGTATTTCAATAGCTTATATGAGATCGAAATATCTCTGTTAATAATTTTTTCTAATTCGCTGAATCTAAAATTTTCCTTATTCATTTCCGAAAGTATTTGTAAGTAATTAATTTTATAAGAAGGTATATCTCTTCCCTTCATAATTTCAGGCTTGCTAAAAAAATAGCCTTGGAAATAACTGAATCCCATCTTTAACGCCTCATTAAATTCTTCATATGTTTCGATCTTTTCAGCTAAGAAAGTCAAATGATAAGGGGTTAATTTCCTTAAAACATTTCTAATGTGGTCTGGAGGAGTGAGTCTAAAATCGAACTTTATAATGTTTGCAATTGAGATTAACGGGATAAGTTTCTCTTCATAAAAAAAATCGTCCAAGGCTATCTCATAGCCCTGCTTCGCCATAAAACTACAAGACTCTATAACATCATCGTCAGGCTCCACATCCTCAAGAATTTCAACCACAATATTTGCTTTGGGAAAAATGGTTGGAATTTTCTTAATAAGAAGTTCTTTCGTAAAATTTATAAAGGCCTTTTTATCGCTAACAATCTGATCGAGCCCGATTGAAAAAAAAGTGTTTGATAGAATCTTTGAAGTCGCCTCATCACCATCTATATTAGGGAATATATTGGCCATTCCATCACGAAAAAGTAATTCATATCCATATATTTTTTTATTTTTATCAAAAATTGGTTGTCTAGCTAAGTATATTTCCATATTCTCTCCCTTCTAAATGTCTAAGACTGATTAAAATCATAGATAATTCTTTATGCAATTAACCGCGCGGCTTGGGTTTGATGGTAAATTTTTCAGCATACTATCATCAAAATTTAATTTCCAGCATCTTGGTCCCGTATCCTCAGGCCCTGGTTGTAGACAAAAATCTATAGGATAAAGCAGTAATGTTGGTTAGGGGTTCGCCGCGAGTAGAATGAAATAATAGATTTCATGTTCGGATGACTATAATTCAATGTCATTGACTTAAGCCGACGAACAATCGTGCCAACTTTTTTAAAATAGACCATTCCGAATAAGCCCCAACGGGGCGCTCTAGGTTAGCCCAGGGCAACGCCCTGGGAAATACGGCATGTTACGTGTCAGCAGAATGGTCAGGAGGTCGAACGGCCCCTAAAATCATTTCCTCTGAATGGAATGTCCGGCTACGGCTGAAGTACGGGATTGCCGGCGGTTTTATGTGACTATTACATGGTATTTTGTATAGTCGCCGCCCCTACCCAGGGCGTTGCCCTGGGCTAACCTAGAGCGCCCTTTCAGGGCTTAATCGGAATAGACTATTTATTAGAATAGGATCCGATGACCTTGCGACCTTAAGTCAATGACATTGGACTATAATTAACAACATCAGGTGCCGGTTACAGATAACTTGCAAATATACTTTGAACGGTTACAATTGACTCTTTGGCGGGCGCCGTTACCCGGGGTGCACGCCACGGCCTCTGAATGGGGTCGAAAAAGGACACGCATGACCGTTCGAGGCATATTCATCATTATTTAAAGCTTTGTCCGATACAGCGGCAAACAATACCACAAAAGGGGAAAAAAGCAAAATGAATAATATAGTCCAACAAATAAGTATTTTATCCTGCATTCTGGAGCAATCCGGGTGAATTCGAGACCAACGGCAAAAAAGCGGCCGCCGGCAAGCAGCGACCACACCAAAAATACCCGGCCAAATTCTTTTTTCTTGAGTGATCCTTCTGTTCCAGGTATGATACCCTGGTGATCAAGTTAACCTGCACACAGATGACCGGGAGGGGTACATGAAACAAGCGATCTGGACGCCGTCGCCGGAAAGAGTCAGCCAGGCGAATATGACGAAGTTTATTGATTATGTGAATAAAAAAAACGGGCTGGGTATTGATTCATATGACCGGCTCTATGACTGGTCCATCCGACATGCGCCTGACTTTTGGGCGGCCGTGTGGGAATTCGGCGATGTCATCGTTTCAAAAACATACCATTCCATTGTCCGGAATCTAGATAAAATGTCTGAGGCGGAATGGTTCTTGGGCGCCGAACTCAATTTTGCTCAGAACCTCCTAAGATATCGTGATGACCGGGTAGCTTTAGTGTTTAAGGGGGAATCCTCCCCACCGGTCAGCATCACCTATGCTCAATTGTATGATCAAACGGCCAGGCTGGCCGCGTCCCTGCGACGGGCCGGGGTTCAAAAGGGCGATCGCGTGGCCGGTTTCATGCCTAATATGATCGAGACCGTCGCGGCCATGCTGGCCACAGTCAGCATCGGAGCCATCTGGTCTTCATGTTCACCCGATTTCGGCCTCAAAGGGGTGCTGGACCGGTTTGGTCAAATCCAACCCAAGGTTTTGTTCACGGCCAATGGTTATTATTATAACGGAAAGGCATTTGATTCCCTGGGCCGGATTGCGGAAATTTTAAAGGAATTACCATGTATTGAGCAGGTGGTGGTAGTTCCTTATACCGAAGACCGGGCAGACCTCGGTTTGATACCCAATGCCGTCCATTACAGCGATTTCCTGTCTCCCCAAACCGGCCTAAACATTATCTTCGAGCAACTTCCATTCAACCACCCATTATATATCATGTATTCCTCCGGGACCACCGGCGTGCCCAAGTGTATTGTCCATGGCGCCGGCGGCACTCTGATTCAACACCTGAAGGAACTGCTTTTACACGCTGACTTGAAGCGTGAAGATACCATTTTTTATTTCACGACTTGCGGCTGGATGATGTGGAACTGGCTGGTCAGTTCCCTGGCCGGCGGAGCGACGCTCGTCCTTTACGACGGATCGCCCTTTTATCCGGATGACGGGGTGATGTTCCAATTGGCTCAAGACCAAAAAATCAGCATCTTCGGAACCAGCGCCAGGTACCTGGCCGAAATTGAGAAGCGCGGTCTAAAACCGGGCCAAAAATACGATCTGTCCGCCCTAAAAGCTATTCTGTCCACAGGGTCGCCCCTGTCGGTGGAAAGCTTCAGATATGTCTATCGAGAGATCAAGCAGGACCTGGTCCTCTCGTCCATTTCCGGAGGAACAGACATCATTTCCTGCTTTGCCCTGGGGAATCCCATTGGGCCGGTGTATGAAGGAGAACTCCAAACCAGAGGCCTGGGCATGAAGGTCGAGGCCCTTGACCAAACAGGCCGAAGTGTCACCAACGAAAAAGCGGAACTGGTCTGCTCCATGTCGTTCCCCTCCATGCCCATTTACTTTTGGAACGATCAAGATGGTCAAAAGTATCATAACGCTTACTTCTCGGTCTACCCCAATACCTGGCACCATGGTGACTACATCGAGATTACCGATACGGGCGGAGTGGTCATCTATGGCCGGTCGGATGCAACTCTCAACCCTGGAGGAGTCCGGATCGGCACGGCCGAGATCTACCGCCAGGTGGAGTCGGTGGAAGAAGTGGCCGATTCTCTTGTCATTGGCCAGGATTGGGAAAACGACGTCCGCGTCGTCCTATTTGTTAAGCTTAAACCCGATTTCCGGCTGACCGAGGACCTGGTCAAGAAGATCAAACAGACCATCCGCCAAAATACCACCCCGCGGCACGTCCCGGCCAAGGTCATCGACATTGCCGACATTCCCTACACTATCAGCGGGAAAAAGGTAGAGCTGGCCGTACGCAACATTCTTCACGGTCGACCGGTATTAAACCGCGACGCCCTGACCAATCCCGCCGCCTTGGACCTCTATAAGGGCCTGGCGGAACTGTCTGACTGATATCACTTTAAACCACAAGCCGCGGAGGTTTTCTTGATCTACCGATAATTGTCACCTCGCCGCCAAAAAACTCCGCGCTTTCTTCTCTTTTACTCCGCATCATCTGCGGTTGGGCTGTTTTTGCTTCAAGTCGGCATCGGACTACTCTAATCGATGGAGGCTAAAATGGAATTGCGCAAAGTGGTTAGACTGACCGGGGTGACCATTCTAATGCTGGCCTTTTCCTCGAATGCCGCCTTAATCCAGGCTGCTTCGGCCGGCCCGAACGAAGAAAATATCCGGGCGCCCATCCTGGCCGGAACCTGGTATCCCAGTGATCAGCCGACCCTGGCCGGGGCGGTCGATGGTTACCTGGACGCGGCCGGCCCTATCTCCAAGCCGGGCCATATTTACGGCATCCTCACTCCCCATGCCGGATATGCCTATTCCGGACCCGTGGCCGGCCACGCCTTTAAAGCAGTTCAGGGCAACCAGTATAAACATGTCATCATTATCGGCCCGTCACACCGGGTCCCTTTTGAGGGGACATCGGTCTTTGACGGCGCCGGATTTCGCACCCCGTTGGGTGTGGCCTCCATTAACCGGGATATGGTCAAAAGCCTGTTGGCCGCGTCCACCCGGATTCGAGCCTATCCCCCGGCCCATGCTGAAGAACATTCGGTGGAAATAGAAATCCCCTTTGTCCAGAGGGCCCTGCCCCAGGCGGATATCGTCCCCCTGGTCATGGGATCCCAGGACCTGCCCACCTGCCGGGATTTGGCCTCGGCTCTGGTCAAGACCATCAAGGCGGCCGGAGCGGTCTCCAGCACCCTCATCGTAGCCTCCTCCGACCTATCCCATTTCCACAACTACGCCCAAGCCGTAACCCTGGACCAGATGCTTCTTAGCTCGGTCCGGCAATATCAACCAGTGGGCCTGTCGGCTGATCTGACGAGTGGTAAGGTGGAGGCTTGCGGGGGCGGTCCCCTGGTTACCGCCATGCAGGCTTGCGCCGAACTGGGAGCAGACCGGGCCGACGTGCTGACATACGCCAACTCAGGTGATGTTACCGGGGACAAAACCCGGGTGGTCGGCTATGCCGCGGCCGCCTTCTGGAAATCAACTGGCCCGGTTGCCGCCGGAACATCCCGGCCCGGCCGTACTTCCCAAGCCAAGCAGGAGAAAAAGGTCATGACTGAGAAAAATGAGCCGAAAGCCTACCGGCAAGAACCGGAAGAAGAGTATTTGACCCCCTCGGAAAAGGAGTTTCTTCTGGCTTGGGCCAGGAAAAACGTGGAAGCTGCCGTTAAGGGTGACCCCCTACCTAAGCCGGAGGTTCCTTCAGCCAAGCTGGAGAAGCCCGGGGCAGCTTTTGTCACCCTGGAAAAGAGGGGAAAATTGAGAGGTTGCATCGGCTATGTGGTCGCCCGCGCCCCTTTATACAAGTGCATCCAGGATATGGCAGTGGCGGCAGCCCTTAACGATCCCCGCTTTCCGGCTGTTCAACCAGATGAACTCAGCAGCCTGGACCTGGAAATCTCCGTCCTGACGCCCATGAAACAGGTCACGGATATCTCGGCCATCAAGGTCGGCCGGGATGGACTGATGATCTTTAAGGGTGGCCGGTCCGGCCTGTTGCTGCCCCAGGTGGCAGAACGTTACGGTTGGAATCGCACCCAGTTCTTAGAGCAAACCTGTGAAAAAGCCGGATTGCCCCCGGATGCCTGGAAGGAAGGCGCGGATATATACTCCTTTTCCGCCGTAATCTGGGGAGAACACAAGCCGTGACCAGCCTCGGGATAAACCGCCGCACTTTTCTGGCCGCCGGAGTCGGAACGTTACTCCTACCTTGGGCGTCGTCCATCGAAGGACAAAGCCGGGACCGGGCGCGGGTGGCTCTGGTCACCTGTCCCGGCTTGATCGATGGAAATGGTCAGGTCTCCGCCGCCGCGGCCGCCCAGTCCCTGGATCATCTGGCCATGACCGTGACCACCAAACCAGATCCCGGCCAGGCCTGGACCACCCTGTTTTCCAGCCGAGACGTGGTCGGTATCAAGGTCAACGCCCTGGCCGGCCGAGGTCTGGCCACCCACCCGGAAACGGCCCTGGCTTTGGCCGAACGGCTGGTCAAATTTTGCCGCATCCCACCCGGCCAAATCATCATTTGGGACCGGACCGACCGGGAATTGCTCCGGTCCGGCTTTGTCCTCCAAAAGGAAGACCACCAGGTCCGCTGTTTCGGCACCGACGCCCTGGCTAACGGAGGATATGAGGCCCAGCCCCAGATCAGCGGTCAGGTCGGGTCCTGCTTCTCGACGATTGTATCTCGTTACGTCACGGCTTTGATCAGCCTGTCGGTCCTTAAAGATCATGATCTATCCGGTGTCTCTCTGGGGATGAAAAACTTTTTTGGAGCCATTCACAATCCTAATAAGTATCATGACCATCAATGTGACCCCTATATCGCCGACGTGGTCAACCACCCCTATATCAAAGAAAAATTGCGGCTATCCATCATCGACGGCCTCTATGCTCAGTATCACGGCGGGCCTTCATTAAATTCTTCCTTCCGGG
>JADFXY010000078.1:0-13681 GCA_015233355.1 Deltaproteobacteria bacterium
CAAGAGTTGTGACCGGCCATAACACCTACAAAAAGGCCGTATTTGACGGCGGTAAACTCATCGGCCTGATCATGCTCGGAGATACCAAGGGGTTCAGCAACCTGAAAAACATGATCACCGAGAAAAAGGACATATCTCAGATAAAGGATACCCTTCTTTCGGATTAATTCTTTTTTGGTTCACCTTGTTGGCCACTCTCTTTAAAGACTATGCGAATCACTATAGATATCCCAGATTTCGAAAACATCACGACTTTGGACCAATCCTATCTCACCGAAGCCCTGGCCGCGGTTCTCTACTACAACGACAGGATTTCGGAACGGGAGGCCTGTATCATCACCGGCACCACCAGGAGAGGGTTGGAAAAAATGATGCAGAAATTCAGGCTGGAATTACCCTTTGATACACCCTAGCCCACCCATCGATCTGTCAAGGCGCTCCGGCCTGGAGGTCGTGGTTGGTATTTCCACTACTGATGCTTAGTTATTCTTCTCGCAATCTGAGAGATAAGGGTCAAAAATGATCACTATCACGGTTAAGCTTGGGGCATTCCTAAGAAATAAGGTGCAGGGGCATAACCAGGGCGAGCTTCAATTGGCCCTCCCTGGGGGCAGTCTGGTCAGCGATGCCATTGCCGCTCTGGGTCTGACTCTCAAGGATGTCCGGTTGGCGCTTCTGAATCATTGTACTCTTTCGCAAGACGAAGTTTTGAACGATGGTGATAGACTCAGCCTGTTTCCACCTCAACTGGCTTACAATATGTATGTGGCCATTTGTTTCGCCAACAGGATCCCCCAAGACAAACCTTCGGCCGACTCACCCGAGGCCCCATGAATCGGACGGTTGCTCGTTGCTGGTTGCTTGTTGCTTGTTGCTCGTTGCTCGTTGACGGGCCTGGATCTAAAGGC
This sequence comes from Deltaproteobacteria bacterium, assembly GCA_015233355.1. Taxonomy (GTDB): domain Bacteria; phylum Desulfobacterota; class JADFXK01; order JADFXK01; family JADFXK01; genus JADFXK01. The sequence goes on from JADFXY010000078.1 coordinate 909, forward strand.
GCCCCATCAGTTCCGAATGCAAAAAAATATATTTAATAACAGTGTGTTGTCTAATTAATCAATCTATTTCAAATTTATTCCTTGACATCCCGGCGGAAAAAGCCTACAAGTGCCGAATCAGACGCGGGGTGGAGCAGCCAGGTAGCTCGTCGGGCTCATAACCCGAAGGTCGTAGGTTCAAATCCTGCCCCCGCTACCAACAAAAAATATAATGAAATGGGGAGCTTAGCAGAAATGCCGAACTCCCCATTTTTCTTTCCTCCAAGTCGCTCCCCACACTATTCCCCACACGCTCGCCAAGTTTGCCCACAGGCCACACAAAAAGAAAAGGCCAGATTCTCACCCGGCCTGTTTCAGTTTTTTGCCTCTATCCTGCCGCTGCTGTCATCGCCACCGGAGCCTTGATCAACACAGGTGGGGGCGTCCAGTCGTAACCCGGATCACCCCTCCCTGTGAACATCAGTTACGGTTATCGACCTGGCCTTGCCCCGGCAACCAGGCAATGCCATTGCGGAGGACTTCCACCAGGTCGCCGGTCAAAAATTAGTAGGCTCCACCCGGCCCTTCAGGATTGTAACTCGTGCTGGGCCTGCGCTTCCCTCTGAAGCTTTAGTTTGACCTGGGCCGTCCTCGTTAACGGCTCGGGCTGATCCGGTCTGACACCCGCTGTCGCCTGCTCGATCTTGTCAAGGGTGCGTCCGAATACCCCACCGCAAAACTGGCCCATCTCGGCAATCATCTGGAAATGGGCAATTGTCAGCTCCCGCGGGTTATTGGTGACCATCCGGGTTGCCTCCGAAAGAACCCCACCAATCATATCCGAGTCAACGTCAGCCGATTGGTAAAATGGCGTTTCAATCCTGAAGTTGGGCGATACGGCAAGCGTGTGAATGAATATCACCAGCTTGTTAAACTGAGCCGCCGGGACCATTTCAAACGTCCTCACCTTAAACTCCTGGTTGATCCTTCCGGCTAAGTGGGCGAACCCTCGTTTAATCGCCAAAGCGGTAGTCGCTGTGGCATAGACCTTTCGAGTTATCATGCTCTGAATCGTTTCCCGTTGGGACTCAGTCAATCCAGTTTCGATGATTCCAAGTTGCCTCTTTTTGTTTCTTCTGCTCATGATTTTCTCCTCCACAAAACGAGACCGGCGATTCAACGAGTGCCTCTAAAGGTTGCCAAACAAGCAACCCGCCAATGCGTCACCGCAAGGGCACACTCATCAAAACGCCGGTCAAATTTTTCTGGAAATAGAAATAGCCACTAACGGGTGACAAGCCGTGTTTGGGTTTGCTTCTTAGAGGAATTCAGGATTATCACAAGTGGGTTGGAGTTGTCCAGCATTTTCTTTTGGCCAGATGTCATCAATCCCGCTGATGTCACCAGGTCGTTTTAGAGGTCTGATTGAACCCAACATACTGAAATATCAGGCTGCAGGTATACCCTATGCTATACCCTATCGATAGGGTATCTGAGGTGGAAAGAAATGACCGTCTTCTGATGTTCCGGGTATCTTCCGATGAAATTCGTCGGGGCCGTCAGGGCCGTTCTGAGGGCTGTTTTCTGCTGTCTCCAGGGCAACACTTCCCGGAGGCATAGATGGGCCTGGCTGACCTCTTTGCCCGTATAACGTTGGCTTACAGGCTCTTCAGACGGCCTGGTGGCATCTGGATAAAAGATGGTGTCGATCAGATCGACGTCGTCTCGGGTGGTGGACTATCCGGTGGATAGGACAGCGGCAGACCGGCGAAAGGGTCCGTATCAGGCTTGTACCCTTGGGCCACTCTCGGCGTCTCGGGCTGGCAACGATGGTGTAGACGCAATCGACACCATCTCAAAACTTGCTGGTTTAGCAGGGCAAAGAGATTACCTCGGCCAATCCTAATTGTTAAATATCAACAGTCTCGGGCTGGACGTCCTGGCTTACCGGGCTTCCATGCCGCCTGGAACTCTCTAAAATCTTCCACCCGGACCCACCAACCACCTTCCCGCTTGATCGCCGGAAGTGTCCCGGCCTGGATAAAATCCCGTACACGGTTTGTGCTGAGGTTCAATTTGTAGGCGACCCTGATCAGTGAAAGAAATTGGGTTTTGTCAACCGGCGCTGACCTGGTGGTCATCCTCACGAAGCAGTCTTGGCGGAGCCGTTTCCAGTCCGTCGGTTCATCAGAAGGCCTGCAGGTCTTCACGGCGCTTGCCGGGTAGAACGTCTGGCAGGCCGAATAAAGACCGCTGGTCTTAGGCCATTCGGCAGACCGGGATTGTGGCCGCTCGGGCCGCTTACAAAGGCCACAGCCGTCCGCCTCGACGCTAAAGGCAAAGCATCGGGAGCAAGTCATTGTGGCGCTGTTGCTTAACTGAGTTTGCATGGCATCTTTCCTTAGTTAGCTCATTGTGTGGCATCTTGTACGGGATCATACGAAGCGTAATACGGAATCATACGCCCCGTATGCTCAATCCTGCTCAACGTGAAAACGAGCACTGCTCAATTATGCTCGGAGCAATGCGGAATCATGCGACCCGCATAAAAGCGCATTGCGCCCCGCATCCGGGCGCATCGTCGTCGGTGGGTGTGTATGCTTTCGATGAAGCCGTCTCGGGCCTCCGTACGGATCTCCACGGCCAACCTCAACCTGGCTCCCCAAAATTGGGGACACCTTCAAGTTGACTGCTCAAAATTGCACCGTCAGATTGGTCAACCCGCGCTCAATCTTGCGCTCGGCCAGTCACCTCACCCCTGTGTTCAATCCCATGCCGGCCCCTGGTCGTCCGTCGGCTTGTTGGCCAGGTCCGTCAGCCGGGTGATTAGTTCCTCCTGGCAAGCTCGGGCCAGGTCAACCAGGTCGGTTATGGTCAGGGCCTTGAGGTTAGCCATTTGACGTCTCATCCTTGGTCAGTTCCGGCGCTATGCTATCCTGTCTAAGCTTCTCCATCTTGGCTGCGATCTTGTCTTTCGCCACTGATCCATTGAACACTTTCCCTAAGTAGACGCTATGCACCTTGCCTTTGATCGACTTGTAGGCCCGATAATAGCCCCGCCGGTCAAGCTCAATGGTCCAGCCGTCAAGCGATGACCCTTTCTTTACCTGGAATTGGTGGCTAAGCTTTTCCACGATTTCTTGCTTCTCTTGGGTAAGCTTAATCATTGCGTCCTCGTGGTTCTGAGAAAGCTTGTTCACTTCAACTCGATGCCCTTGTCTAAGCTTTGCCATTTGTTCGTCATGGTTAAGCTTGCTCACTTCCACCTCATCTGTCAGCCGGGCAACGGTTGAAGTCAGTTCGGTCACCTGTTGGAAAAGCTTCTCCACCTCAGTTTGGTGGCTTTGACTAAGCTTCTCCATTTCGGTCTGGGATTCCTGTCTAAGCTTATCCATCGCCTCATTATGTGCTTGAGTAAGCTTGCCCACGTCCACCTGGTCACCGGCAACCTGCCCGACTTCAGATTGTCTAAGCTTAACCACCGTAGCCACAATAGTCGGGGCCTTCGTTTTAAATGTGTTGGCTTTCAGCGCCTCTGACATTCCAGGGATTCGCTGGCATAAGACCTCAAAAGCCTTTTGGTGCTCCCCAGGGTGTTCCTGGTAAACGGCCATTAGCTCGTCTACGTGGTCAAGTAAGAATTCTTCTGGGCTGGGCATGGTATCACCTCCGTTGTTTTAAGTGTATAAGCTTGCTCATTGTAACATGGCCAGGTATCCAATGCAAGTTAAATAAGAAAGCTTAGCCACAAAGAAATGAACAGCGGCTAAGGTGGTGACGGTGTACGCTTACCGTACACTTGCCCGGCCTGAATTCTGTAACTCCTGGTTACGGTAATCACCAGCCAGGCATCCGTAGGACAACCCGACAGATGGTCGTCCAGGGTTTTCCAATAAACTTGTCGAAAACCTGGCCAGGACTTTTTCCTAAGTTTCGGAAAAACTCGGCCAGGCCATCCCTGGTGGCCGGATAAAAGAAAAGGCCAGGGATAATGTCCCGGCCTCGATTGCCTGCTTTGATGGTGTGGTCAATGAACCGTGTGAACCTGGTGTTTGCCTGCTTCTCTCAAATGGCCTCGCTTCTCAAGGACACGGATCGCCTCTTCCCGGTCAACACCCAAAAACTCACAGGTGGCATCCAGATCATAGACGGCCTCATTGGTTTCGCCGTCGTAACCCTTGCAGGCCATCTGCCGAAGTCCGGGCCATAGCTCGTCAATCTTCTGGTGCAGATCAACCCGGATCTCTTCTGGTGCCGTGGCCAATGCCTGGGCCGTCACATCCAGATAGAATGACCGGATCGGGCCTTCCTGGGCCTCGTCTAATCCAGTTTCCACCAACAGCTTGAACCAGGACATCGCTTCGTGAAAGTCCATCTGGTTGGTCGCCGCCAGGTCTTCCGGGGTCATCAGTTCAATGGCGGTTTCCAGGGTGAACTTTGCTGCCTTCATACGGCCCTTGCTGGCCAGGTTTTGGGCCTGTTGGAATAGATCATCACTCATAGTCCAATTATCTCCATCGGTCGCTGGTCCCCTGCGCAAAAGTTCGGGATTGCGTTGAGTACCTTGGTCGTCACGGTTATGTAGAAATCCCGGATCGCCGGTGGGTCTTTCTCATAACTTTGATTCACGCAACAATCAGTCATCAGCTTGGCCCACCCATTCGCCAAAGAGATCGGCCATTGAACAGACGAAGACATTTTTTATGCCTGGTTCATTGATTCGCTTAACCGGAATGGTAGTATTCGCCGGGGCCGAAAGCCGTTCTGGATAGAAATGTGGGGAAAACTTATATTCGCCGAAGAACCGATTCGCAATATCACGGGCATAGCAATATTTGCAGCCGTGCAAGCAGCCGGTGACCGGGTTCCACGTCCATTTCGCCCACTCGATATTGTCGTTCGTGGCATTGAAGGTTTGTTTTGAGGAAGTTGGAACCGGAGAAGCCTTGGGTACACCGGCTAAGGGTAATTTGGACTGCTTATCATCTGCCGCCGCCGATTGTTTTAGAACTTCCTCCGGGGTTATGCCTGGGATTTCAGCCCGGACTAAATTGATTTGTTTGGCTGTTTCAATAATCTCTGCTTTGGGCTTAGAAACCACTTCTCGTTGCATTTCTTGAGGCAATTTAGCGATAGTGCTGGCCGTGTGTATGCTCACCTTCTCGTCCTGGATCGCCTGCTTTAGCTCCGGCGTGCCGGTGGATTCGATTCGCTTAACCTTCGAGAGAGTGTCATGACCTATACCAGCTATAGCAGCTACTTCTTTCTGGGTGTCGATGGGTTTGACCGCTTCCACCGAATTCGGTGAACCCGATTTTTTATCCTCATCCGGGTCTACATCTTCACCATCCGGGTCTGGAACATGCAGAAGCATATCGTCGGCTAACTGGTCTTCGCCAAGGCTGTTCAGCGTGTCAATCTCTTCAAGCATCTGTTTCCTGATAGCTCGTTGTTCAAGAACAGCCTTAGCTTCTTCACTCTTCTGGCCTCGGACCATCGTTTTTTGTCGGCCAGGGCTTTGGCCTGAATAAAGAGGGGATGTTCCATCTGCTCTCCTTCCTAACATTGGGAGGAGTCCCAGCCGTCCGTGGCCGGCAACTCACCCTGTGTTGGTTTAGGCCGCCGCTATCGCAGGTGGTAGCAACCGCAAATGGGGCCGCCGATCTTCCAACACCGGTACTTCAGATCGCCCCATTAAATCGGCAAACCTCTTCAATTGGCCCTTGACTATATCTGGAACCTCTTTATAATGCGTCCCGGACTCCATGCCCCTAAGCAGAGTGTCCTTGATTAGCATCTCAGCACTGTCTAACAACCGTAGCTGGGACCGGCTTAGAGAGTCTCGCACACCCTCTATCGGCCGGTTCCAGTTAAACAGCGCCCGATAAGCCGCCCTGGTCAGGTTACAGTAATACCACCCGGCGTTTCTGCTACCCTGGCTCTTGGCGTACTCAATAAACCGCTGAACAACGTCCGTTAACTCTCGCCGGGTCTCTTTGCCCTCAACCCGTGCTTGTCGCCAATCCCCGGTGAATCGCCGGGTAATAACTCGTTCCATCGCTTCAAAAGCCTGGGCAAACTGAATCCGAATTGATTCAGCCTTCGGACCGGCCAACTTCTGGACAAAAACCATAAAGCCGGTCTTGCTGATCTCGTACATGGGGCGGTTCTCGCCTTTAGCATCCCGGTAGGCAACGGGCTGAAAGTTCAGCCGGTAGAATCCTTCATTGCCGCCGCCGTTGAGCAACTTTTCAATACGCTGGAGTATATTTTTGTGCTTCTTCCCGAATGCCTGAGCAATGATCAAGCTCGTGGTGGTCGGGACGTTCTTCTTTAGAGTCACCAGGCTCGTGGGCCGGTTACTCGGGACTAATGCGGTACTTGTTACGGTTTGGTACATCATCTTACTACCCTCCCATAGCTCGGAGGGAATTTCCCCCTGAGCTATTTTGCTATGGTGTTATTAGATCAATGGTGAAACGCACATCCTTTTTATCCCGCCTCCTTTCAAGCTGATAACCTTCTCCTGCTCAGCCGCTCAAAGCCCATTGCCGCCCAAGACGAATGGATTGCCTTGACTCATCTACTCACCAACTAACAGCCGCACAAAAACGTGCCTTCAGCCGTCCTGGTGGCCTTCTGGAATCTATACCGGCCCAACCGTTCGGCTGTAGCTTGCCGTTGCTCATCTGAAATTACTCTTGGTCGGGAGGCTTCATAAAGTTCCTGGTACGTGATCGGCCTATCGCACCAGGTCTTGGGCTTCTTCCGGTTAAGTTGGCGTTGCTTCCGAATCCATCTGGCCTGGCCGTGGCTCCGGGACACACAGACGTCTTCGCCCACATACCAGGTCCGGCGGTCAAGACCAGGGTCCAAAGGGCAAAGATTGGCGGGACAGGAATCAAATTGGCTGCAATCGGTCGGGCTGTTGGGCATGTCGATGGGTCCTTATTAAAGAAGATAATCGGTTGTGGTGGTATTGGCCGGGCTTGATCTTGCCGGTGATCTTGGCGGCTGACCGTGACCTGCCGGGTGATCATCATTGATGGTCTATCGTGCTTGCCTGCGTCCTGGGCATGGTGACCGTGTAGGCTGAGGTGCCGGGTGGTGGTCGGTCGGCTCCCGGCAGACTCGATGGGTACCCCCGGAACCCGGAACGCCCGCCCGCCTGCGACCGCTATAGTATATTTTAACCCTCTTGTTAGTGTGACCCATAAACCAGACGTCACATTTTCCAGGGTCCCCCCGGTGGTCGATTCATACGGTTCCATACCGCACAGGTGTATACCCCCCAGATAAAGAAAAAAACGATTCCTGCAGGATTAATACCCTTGGGGCCATTGTCTTTGTTCCCATGGTGCCCGTCTCCATTGACCAAGACCGGCGGTTCTTTGCCCTAATTGATTCTGCTGATTCCCTCGACCACCAGCTTGTTGATTCGTCTCCGGCTGTTCTGGTTGAGGTGCCTGACCTAATTGGGCGGTCGGCTGGGCCGGTGCCGGATTTGCTGGTCCGCTATTCGTGTACCATTGGGCCGGTGGCGTAAATGTCCGAAATGATCTCTCATCCGCCAGGCCAGGATCAAGACCAGATTGGCCGTAGGTCAAGCCCTGGAACATCTGCCCGGAATTGGAATAGTTCCCGTCACGATAGTTTTCCAAGGCAGGCCTCTGAAAATTCTGGAACATTCTATCTTGGATTACGCCAGGGTCTAAATTCCTACGTTGAAGCTCTTTCAAATAATCGGCCTGGCTTGTAGCTCCAAGACCTCCATAGTCATTGCCGGTGCTGAAATCATCATCAGCCATTTTCTATACCTCCAGGGCTATATAGCCGTCATATTTTTATCCAGTTAAATTCATAAATTGGGTCCCATCAGAACTTACTTTTTGTTCCATCGACAAGATGTAAATCAATACTAAGTATATAATTTTATTATAAAGAAGTCAATATTATTTGGGATAAACCACCGCAATAACAAGGGCAAGTTAAGCATGGTCGGGTCCCATCTGGCCTCAATCGTTTGATGCCATCGGCATCTTTGCACCTACCCGCAGAAATCGTCTGGGAACCGTACGCCCGGTCATCGGTCGGGTTGTGTCAAAAGTGATATAGCTCTCTAGTTCTTTTTCGCCTGTTTTCACTGCAAGCCGGGTCGGTGTATAAATTTTATACAGTTATTGCCCACCATGTCTGCTATATATGTTGCATTTTGAAACATCATTCTGGCTAACGAAAAATAATAATGGTTATATAAAGATATAACGATTGTAGCCGGTTATTTGCTTGCGCTCCAGCCGTCATCCGCCTGATCGTACGAAAAGCCTGATCAAGATGACCTCCTGCTTTTGGGTTAGGGGCCGTCCATTTCCTACTCGCTCGGCCACACTTTGGACGAAATTTTTCTCCCAGTCGGAAAGCTCCGGCCAAATTCTCTTGATCTGCTCAATTTTGGAAAGCCACGACGTCGATTGCTGGGCCGTGGATTCAGCCGAAACGATATACTTGACCGTGGTCCGCGAAGCCATGATCTCGGGCCAGGTTAGTTTATTGGCTTTAAGCAACTCGTTTGCCCGGTTGACCGCGGCCAATTTCTCGCCGTCAAAGTTGCTCCCCGTCATTCCCAGAATCTTTGTCAGCTTGTCGATTATCTCAGGCTGAATTGCTTTCATGTCGTACCCACCATGTTTTGATTTGTTGAACCCTGGCCCGGAATTCGTCTGTCGTCAGTGGCCGGCTTGCTGTGATTTGTAACTGTTCAAGGAATCTCTCATTCAACTTGAAGTACCTCACGCCGTCTATGATCCAGTCCCGGCTATCGGCGATGATGAAATGCCTGGCCGTCGGCATGTGGACATAGATATTCTCCGGGCCTCGGTCTTCGTGTTGATGGTCTGGGAATGATTGGTCAGGGTCCGGGGCCGCCTCGGGTACGACTACCGCGCCGTCACTCCGTAGCATCCTCATCAACACAGATTTGTGGTGGGTAATCGTTGCCCGTAGACCGGCGTCGAGGATGGCCCGAGGGGTGACCTTAAGATCGACTCCTTCCGCTGTCAACGTCCCGCCCCGCCGGTGAACCTCTTCAAGAACCTTTTTTGCCTGTGCTGTTTCCATGCTAAAAACCTCTACATATTGATATCATTAGTCTGAATGTACGGTGGGGCCGGTTGCCATTTTCAACCGTACAAGGTTAACTCCATGTAATTGCTATAACTTGTACGGTATGTACGGTGGGGCCGGTTGAAACCCCCTTGGGATGTCGAGATAAAAGGAAAAGGAGCATAGAATGCATATAATGTAGCCCTTCAAGTTATGTTTTGAACCGGCCCTACCGGCCCAACCGACCCTTTGTAATGTTTTTAATGCCTTATCCTTGTACGGTTGAATTTTGAACCGGCCCTAAACCTATCACAACTGACCCTTTGACGTATTTCCCACATGTTACGTTATATGTTTAGTTGTATCCCACTTGCGCCGTCTCCCAGGCACACACCCCAACTGTGGTGATGGTAATTTTGGGGGGAGGAATCGGAGGAGTATTTTAGAACCGCTCCGAATTATCGAGAAATAGGCGCTTCAGTTTTCGGCCATCCCGCCTTCCGAAATTCGCATCATAGATTACGCCGCGTCGGGCTAATTCACCTTCGCATCTGGCAATCCGGTTCGACAATCCCTCAGGGGTTCTCGTCCACGATTTTGACCGCCGGGTAGACTCATTGAAATACAGGACGTCATCTAGTTGATTTAAGAGTTCGCCAGTTAACCCCACCCAATCATTATTTCTCAAAACAAATATCAATAGGGCCTGTGCTGCAACATCACTTTCTATGGTGGCCGTACTCGCTTCGTCTCTGTTTTCCATGTACGCCTCAAGGAATTGGCCAGGTGCCCATAGTCCGGCAGTCTCGCTTGCTACAACGAAATGGCTAAAATCGCTCATTCGTGGGCAGTGACTTAGCGTAGTGCTGGGCAGGTTCCGCATGGCATGGCTCACAACTCTGAATAGTGACCCCAGAACGCCGGGTAATATTGCTCGAAATTCGGATTCTATTTCGTGATCAGGTCGGTAGGTTGTTTCGGTCATGGTCGGGAGGGTGATGACAATAGCTCTGTCAGCAAGATCGCCCCGGCTGGCGATTTGATCGATCCCGTTCAGTACAATTGATTTCTTTAATGAGAATATTTGCTCCTCATCATCTGTGTACAGTTTTCGTGTAGAGAGACCAGCCCCGGTACTCATGCGACAAAATCCATCCGATAGCCAAACCTGAATCCCAGAACAGTTGTCAAAGCAGCAAATTAACGAATTTTGTCCGGCAATAACCAAGTCCCTCTCATCTTTGGGGGTAACCCGTAACATGGCCTTGTTTGGGTCAATAACACCTCTGAACACTTTTGAGGCTGTCGTTTTGCCACACCCTTTGCCGCCCTGAAAGATCAAAATCATCTTGGGGCCGTTCATACGCAGCGCGTCAATTAGAGCCGATACAAATAGAATCCAATCCTTTTCAGAGCGAATATTTGTCAGAGGTCGCAAGTCATGTAATGATCCGCCGGGGACCGGCTCGGGCAACTCCAGTAACCCGCTAGGCCGAATGAATTTTATAGGGCAATCTGATTTTACTTCATACCCATCTTTAGTAATCTTAACGAAACGCCAATCAGCGCCGCCCAGATCAACGTAAAGTACGTCGCGCTCATTTCCTCCCTCCCGAACCCAAGTGGGGTATTGTGGAAAATCGTAGACGGCCATTGCATCAAGGGCGTTGATTGCGTCCTTGACCGCTTGAGAATTGGGCGTCTTCTTAAACTCTGAACGAAACGCTTTAGACAGGAAAAGCTTGATGTGCCTGGATCGAAGGGGATAGTTTTCAAAATGGTCTTTGATTCTTAGTGTGGCGTACCCGTTTTTCTCGGTGTCATGGAATAACTGCCCACCGTTATTAACAAACACATCAATTAGTTGGTCAGCTTGGCTTTTTTTCTTCTTTTCACTTTTAGGTGCCGGGGCATTGGCTTCGGCTATTTGCCGCCGGACTACTTCGGGGCCTTCTTCAACCGCCAGATCGTTGAAATCAGTTCCTTTTGATTCTGGGTTCTTGAATACCGGCCAAACTATCTTTGCCCTATCAATTGACTTGGTCGCTTCCTGGCCCTTGGTCCGGCCTGTATTCTGAGGTTTGAATCGGTCATCGTCACAACAAATGATGATCTCGGCATCCGGGTGTTCCCTCCGGGCGATCTGAGCAACGGCCATGAGATTGTTGGCATTGAAAGCCACGAACACGGTCCCTCCGGTAGCTTCGGCAATTGAGGCACACGTCGCAAAGCCTTCACCGACGTTAATTATGCCGTCGCCTTTAGGTGGATTCGTCCCTTCGAGGACTAAATAACCTCCGCCGGTCTTGGCGTTTGGGAAGAACCACTTATCTGACCCTGTGGCTGGTTTCACTGGGAAAATCGTTTGAATAGAAATCAGGTCGTCAGCTTCATTATAGATCGGGACAAGCAGGTTGCCTTTGTCGTCAATCCGGGTGCCGTAGGGCTTGATCTGCTTGCGCTTCAAGTACGGGTGATCATCGGGCGCTGGCTTCGCCTGGTCCCAGACTTTCCGGGCCTTGACTGCCGCCGCCTTCTGGTTTTGTTCTTTCTCGGCCTTGGCTTGGGCCTCGATTTCTTGCATCCTCTTGACGAACTCTATCTTTTGTTCAGGTGTCCAATCAGACCTTTTCCGTGAGGACCAATCAACGGGAGGGAGTTGGCCGCGCCAATCTCGGCAAAGGCCAAGATAGACCTCGCCAATTAGGACTACGGAACACCACCCGGCCTTGTTGCCTTTTTTCTCGATGTCAAACCGCTGGATACTGTTATCGGCAACTATTTTTTCAGGGATCAGATACCCGGCCTGGCCGCAGGCTTCACGAAATGCGTCAATTGCTGAAATACCCATTACGTCACTCCAAAAACGCTTGACAGATCGACCAAAAACGCTTAAATTCTGAGCACAGAAAGGACGTTATCCCGTCCCGACTGCTCTTCATCTCGCCCCGGTTTGCCACCGGGAACCGCCTTGCCCCTCCGTCTCGACCACGTGAGGGGCACATTTGTTTGGTAGTCATGACTGCGCCTGCGCCGCTTCCGGGACAATTCTGTGGGCGTCCATGAATCGAACAACATCATCAAGGCGGTATCTAACGGTTTTTCCGATTTTGGCGTATGGCATTCCCTGTCTGGTAAAACGGTGGTTCCTTAGAGTTTGCAGGCCCAGTCCGGTCATCTCGGCCACCTGTTTGTCATCAAGCCATTGTGGCCGCTGATTCGTTTGGGTTTCCATAGTTAATTTCTCCTGTGCATGTTGACCATAAAAAAACCGTGCTAAGTTCCCTCAATTTTCAGAGAGTTTAGCACGGTTTTTTTTGCGTCGTCATGAACTTCTGTCGTTTGGTCAATGCCGGAAATCGGCTGGTCAAAAGACAGGATATCAGGTAATCCGGCAAAGGCTATTTTAAACGATAATTAAGTATGTTATATGCTTCCCTTGATGTATATAAAACCTTTCTTGGTCAAAACCAAGGTAACCATGGTCAATAGTTTGGTCAACTAACCACCATCTTGGTCAAGACGGTGTCCGTCCTCCTTATCTAATTTGTTAAATACTTCCCACAAGTTCCTGGCTGATATAGTCGCATTAGTCTTTTGTTTAATGAAATACGGCAAGACTATTTCCACAAGTTTTCTTTTTTGTTGGCGTTTTCCTAAACTAAAATCAGTATTCAAAAAGATTTCTCCAG
>JADFXY010000079.1:0-13540 GCA_015233355.1 Deltaproteobacteria bacterium
AGGAGGCCCCGGAAAAGGCAGCCAAATTCAGGCAACTGATTTTCTCACCGGTGCTGACCGGAATTAAGGCCAGGTTTCCTGGGTTCGAGGTTTATGATGTGGAGCCTGCCGGAATCCCAGATGTGCTGGCCGAACGTCCGGTAATGGTATTTGGTAAGTGGCGTCACCAACCCCAGGGTAAGGTGGAGCTGAGTGGAGAGGCCGCGGCCGGCCATTTTCAGCAGACGATTGAAGTGAGCGGAGCTAAGGTATTAAAGGCGAATGCGTCATTAAGATACTTGTGGGCGCGGCATAAAATCAGTCTGTTGTCCGACTACAACAAGTTACGGGTCGACGATAAACGGGTTAAGGAAGTGACCGAGTTGGGACTCAAATATAACCTGCTGACTGCCTATACATCATTTGTGGCGGTTGACGACCAGGTACGGCGGCAAGGTGATCAGGTGGTCGAAGTCCGACAACCTTTGCCCCTACCTGAAGGGGTGTCGAATTATGCCGTCGGCGGGGCGGCCAGAGGGCATGGAATAGGGATGCCGGTTCCGGCACAAGCCCCGGCTGGAGCACCCAAAATGAAGAAAGCCAAAGCTGAGACTCGTGATACCGATGCCTTACAGTCCGAAGTCACCGGAAAAGAATCCGCCGCCGCTACTCGACAAGCAAAAGTGTCCGTGGGTCGAATCGCCGCCGGACCTGGTTTGTCAGAAGCAGCCATCAGGGCGGAAATGGAAAAGCAAATTCACGGTATCCTCAGTTGCTTGGCGGCTCAAGCGGCCAGTCCATCCGGGCAAAAAAAAGAGTTGAATATTACTTTGTCCGTTGATCCTCAAGGTGGGGTGGCAAAGGCGGAGGTGGGCGCAAATTGGAAAAAGTTCGTTTCATCCAAGCAGTGCCTGTTGGATGTGATTAAGAAGATGCATTTTGTCCCTGGACCAGGTGGGCAAACAGTCCAGGTGACCATTACCCTGGTCTTTTCCTAATATTTGACGGCGTGACGGGCAATGGCCTTTTTCTAATCGTATCACGGAGGTGGAGTTCGGTGGAGAGGTGCTCGGATGGGTCAGGCACCTTGATGCCGGCTCCATGAGTCTTAGGTTGGAAGAGCTTGGGTCATGACAAACCCAGTCTCATGGTTTCAAAGATGATCTCAATGAAGCAATCATGACTAAGGGCACCAACCACCTTTATTTGAAAAGGAATTGCTTCTATAAATGAATATACCGATCAATAAGACTGATGTTTTTGGGCTGGTAAAGCCGGCCATAGACGCTCATACGCTAGGTATTAATTCTGTTGCTCAGATGTTGCAGGATTGTGGCCTGCATGCCGTAATTGGAAACGCCGAAATTAGCCAGGCGATTGAAAATCCAGATTCATCGGCTAATATCAAAATCATAGAAAAATGGATTCAGTCAAAACAAATAACCAGATTGGGATTCAGTTACCGTTTAGATCCTGCAGATGGATTTACCATTTTTACCAAGCTAATGTATCAGTTCAGAGAATGGCAATTGCTCGCCGAATCTGGAGGACCGATTCGAACAGTATATTTTGCCGGGCTTCCATACGCTTGTGACTTAGTTCAGAGCGAATTCCTGGATAGAGTTATAGTGTTCAGCGGTGATGAAACGCCCCGCGAGACCCTAGACAAGCTCGGCATTTCAGATTCTTTCAATAGTTTTCAGACAAAAAGCCAGATACAATATGACAGTACGTTACAATCGTTTGGTCGTGAACTCATTAATAAAGGCGAATACACGCAAATACAACCTTTAGACCGTTCGAGTTCGTCAGGTTTCGGCACTAGAAATGATTCATTGGTTAAAAGAATTGAGCATGGTCTGGCTAAAGATTTGCCTCCTCTCATTCGAACTCATGTTGGTCCTTATCTGGCCAATCGTACGGAGGCATTGAAACTATTCTTAGAGTGGTGCAGGCAGTTATCAAAGTCAGCATTATTGGATATACTTTCAATAGGCACATCGCAACTGAGTCAGTCTCATTTCGGCGAAGACTGGAAAGACATGCCTAACGGCGGAGGCTTGCCCATTAACTCTCCAAGAGAATTCAGTGACATCCGGGATGCTGCCCGACCAATGTTGGTCAGGACTTACGCGGGCACAACAAGAATGCCTGAACTCGCTCATATGTATGAAAAAACAATCAACATTGCCTGGCATACCTTTTCGTTCTGGTGGTTTTGTAAAATAGATGGCCGTGGTCCTTTATCAGTAATCGATAATCTAAAGATGCATTACGAAACACTCAAAATCGTGGCTCAATACGGTAAACCCTATGAGCCAAATGTTTCACACCATTTTAGCTTTAGGGGGTCCGATGACGTAACTCAAATTGTCTCATCTGTTTTGGCTGCCCGCACTGCAAAACGAGCCGGAATAAGGTATCTTGTTCTACAGCAAATGCTGAATACTCCTAAATATACATGGGGTATCCAGGATTTGGCCAAGTCTCGGGCCATGCTTAGATTGGTCCGCGAATTGGAGGACGGGTCTTTCAAGGTTTTTCTGCAACCGCGTGCAGGCCTCGATTTATTCTCGCCCCAAAAGGAGAAAGCAACAGCTCAATTAGCTGCAGTTACAGCCTTAATGGATGACATCGAACCCAACTCTCGGACCAGTCCAGAGATTGTGCATGTTGTCAACTATTCGGAAGGTTCTCATCTGGCCGATCCGGAAATCATAATCGAAAGCATCAAGATTGTTAGAGCTGCACTCTATGAGTATAGGCGGCTGCGGAATTTAGGCCATATTGAAGATATGTCGACAAATGAGGAAGTGAAGTTTAGAACAGAGGAACTCTTAAATGACGCCCGAATAGTCCTTTCGACTATTGAAAAAACAGTCTCCCATCCTTATAGCCCAATGGGGCTTTACGATATTTTTGCTAAAGGCTTTCTACCAGTCCCATACCTCTGGGAATGCAGGGAAGAGTTTCACCGGGCCGTCCAGTGGAATACAAAAATGGTCAGGGGGTCTGTTAAAGTTGTGGACCAATATAATGCAATCATACCGGTCAAGGAACGTATGCGTCAAATACTGGAATTGGACAATTAAGGCAACTACTCATATTATCCAACTATAATGAATTTCAGTAAATTTTAAATGATGAGATTGACGCCGAGCATAATTTACTATTCACTCTCCGTTCTTCATATATACTGACACAAGACAAAGCTCGTTTTAGCTTCGGAAGAGAAAAATCATGGAGGTAATATGTCCATCTATGCGGTATTGGGGGCCGGTAGTGGCGGGCAAACCCTCGCGGCATTATTGACTCTCAATGGACATAAGGTAAAACTATGGAACCGGAGCGCTGACCGAACTGATGCCATCCGCAGGCGTGGACGCATTGAAGTGAGTGGGCAGATGAACTTCCACGTTACCATAGATACAATAACCAACGATATATCCGAGGCTATCGAAGAAGCACGCTTGATTTTCATCGTTGTGCCGGCCGACGCTCATAAAGAAATAGCCGGGCTCCTGGCAAATCATATTAAAAGCGATCAAGGAATCATATTAAATCCAGGTCGGACATTAGGTTTCCTGGAAGTGAGAAATACTCTGACGCAGAGAGGTCTAGTAGATTTACCCATCATCCTGGAAACGCAATCGTTGTTTTGCTCATGTCGGTCCGTTAGTCCTGGTCAGGTCAATATCCTTTCCTTCAAAAAGGATAATCTGATAAGCTGTATTCCCAAAGGCCGCTTTATAGAAGTCCATGATCAGCTTTTAGATATTTACAGGAATTTGACTCTTGCTCCATCTCCGCTTCACACCAGCCTTGAGAATATTGGTGCAATTCTGCATCCAGCCCCGGTTCTTCTAAATACGGGATGGATCGAATCGCGCAAGGTTTTCTTCCCCCATTATTACGATGCGATCAGCCCCAGTGTGGCCGGCTTTCTGGAGCTTATGGATATTGAAAGACTTTCTGTTGCTGACCGTTATGGCGTGAAAGTCCGGAGTGTTAAGAAATGGCATGAAGATGTGTACGGAGAACAAGGTGAAAGCCTTTATGAAACATTACAAAAAAATAGCTCCTATGCAGAAATTGATGCTCCTCGAACTTTAATTCATCGCTATTTAACTGAAGACATACCGACCGGTCTAGTCCCGATCAGCGAACTCGGTCGAGCCGGCTGGGTACCTACACCATTTATTGATATTATAATATTATTAGGAAGCACACTCATGGGTTATGACTTTCGGGCCAATGGTAGAAATCTTCACCGGATGGGGCTGGCCGGAATGAATTTTGACACAATTAAGACCTTCCTTTCCGACTATCCCATGGCTTCTGAGTTGATGAAAAGAACTTGAACATCGAGTGGATCGGCAGCGCATTTACTTTATTAGCGCCTGGTTTCAAATTGTGGTATATCGAACATCCGGTTGAAACTACCGGCTGAATATTTTCGTGTGCACACACCTCGGCTGGAAATACCCACACACCGTCAACACAGGGCATTCATGAAACAATTTCACTTCCTCAGCTTCCTTCCATGCGGTTCAAATTCCAGACGAAGAGAAACGCGGGGGCATGCCAACGCTGACAGCCCAAAGATGGTTGGAATTAAATTTGCGTTCAGGGCGTTCGGATCGAGAAACTACCGGCTGTTCTTCATGGGGCAAGGCATCTCGTTAATCGGCACCTGGATGCAGCAGACGGCCATGAGCTGGCTGGTTTACCGAATCACCGGATCGATGTTTCTGCTCGGCGTGGTTGCCTTCTCCAACCAGATTCCGACCTTGGTGCTAGGGCCTTTTGCCGGGGTGATCGCCGATCGATGGGAGCGCAAGCGGCTATTGATCTGGACCCAGTTCCTTTCCATGCTCCAGGCCATTATTCTGACCTGGCTCGTGTTTGTGGGCACCATTCAGGCCTGGCACGTTTTAGCGCTCAGCCTTTTCATCGGAATAGTCGATGCCTTCGACGTACCTATTCGTCAGTCTTTCATTTTCCAAATGATGGAGAGGAAAGAAGACCTTGGAAACGCGATTGCCCTCAACTCAGCCATGTACAACGGGGCGCGCTTTATCGGACCCTCGATTGCCGGAATTTTGATTTCCACTGTGGGAGAAGGGGCTTGTTTCCTGTCGAACGGGGTAAGCTACCTTGCGGTGCTGGCGGGTTTGGCCGCAATCAAGGTCGCTCCGCAACAAAGCCCTTACGGCAGCGCGCCGGTTTTACGGCAATTCTACGAGGGCATCAGGTATGCAGTCGATTTCAAGCCCATCATGGCCATTCTCGCCTTGCTGTCGATTTTTAGCCTGGCCGGTTCTCCGTATTTGGTGCTCCTTCCGGCTTTTGCGAAAAATGTTCTGCATGGCGGGGCGAAAACGTTCGGCATTCTGATGTCGGCGGCGGGTGTTGGGGCGCTGTCGGCCACACTGTACCTGGCGCCCCGCAAGAATGCCCATGGCTTGATAAGGGTTATCCCCTTGGCCGCGGCCACATGCGGCATGGGGATTGTCCTTTTCGCGCTTACCAGAAGTTTTCCCTTATCGGTAACCTGCCTTTTTATGGCCGGGTTCGGCATGACGGCTCATATCGCATCCAGCAACACGCTTCTCCAGACAATAGTCGACGAGGACAAACGAGGAAGGATCATGAGCCTGTTTGCCATGTCGTATGTGGGTGTCATGCCATTTGGGAGCATCCTTGCCGGAGCCATCGCTGATCGGGTCGGTGTCCAGTTCACTCTGCTCCTCGGCGCAGCCTTGTGTATAATCGCGGCCCTGATTTTTGGCATGAAACTTCCGGTTCTTACGGAGCTGCTCAGGCCGACTTTTTCAAATATGGAAATTCATGATTGGCGCAGCCAAAAAATTAGTCGTGAAAAGAGCTGAAAGCGACCAGCTAAAAATCAGCTTTGAGGCCGACATGGTACAGGGTATAGTCCGGACCGGCGCTCTTCAGGTCGTGGCTGGTTCTCTCCAAGGCCGTATAGATCATCAGACTCTTGGCCAGGTCATAAGAGATACCGTAGGTCTGGGTCTTTTCTTCGGCGCTTTGTCCGGCGTCTTCATCAGGCGTGTAAAGATCGTATTTGGTAAAGACACGCAGGCGAGGCCAGAACGGCATCCTGACAAAACCGGCCGCGTCCCATCCGGTTCGGTTATTTTGTTCCGTACTGGTCTTGGTGCCCTTACCGGCGTAGTATTGGCCGAAAATGGTGAACAGACGATGTTGATAGGACGCGGTGTAGAATTGAACATTCCATTCAGGATAAGCGGTAGAACCAGACGGTACGGCGAATCTGGCGTCGCTTTCTCCGGAGCCGTATTGGGCGGCCAGTCTCAAGCCTTTGCCCCAGCCGAACATGTTGAAGGGCCGAACCCAAAGTAAGCCTTCAAAAAATTTGGTGGGGTTCCGTTCGCTGCGATCATATCCAGCACCGTTGTAGACACCGAACCACATCCCGCCCCAGCGTGAGGAATAACTGCTTTCGACCGTGTCCTTAAATTCTTTGTCCATGTCGCCCCAGGTCAGGTGCAAATTGGCGCCAAAATCGGAGGAGGACATGATGTGGTGACGGTCTAAGTAGTTCTTGCGTTCGACCCGGTAGGGCCAAAGGGAATCATCATAGTTATCAGAAACAGTGTGAACCAGACCAACCTCACTCTGCAATCTAAACTCAGAGCCGGCCATTTCCATCCCGAACACGTTCTTGAAATCAAACAGGCCGTAGGCGTACTTTAACCGGACTTCCCAGCCGATCTCGCCGGCGTCGGTACCGACACTGCCACGCTTTTTATCATAGGTGATGTTTACGGTGGCCCGGGTGCCGAACCAGGGAGCAAATTGTTTATTTAGAGTGAAATCGGCCCGATTCACTGAGAAGCCGTTGTCGTTGGCCTTGGCGCCGGAATCATAGTTCCGAATGAAGTAGTTGATGAAGTAAACCCCACCTAAGGAAACTCCCTGCAGACCCTTAAGCGGATTTGCGCCCTTTTCCTCGTCCTTCTTGATTTCTTTGGCTTCATCTTTGGTGATCGCTCCCTTTTCCATGAGCACATCGGTCAGCGATTTGGCCGCCATCACCGGCCGCCCCCCCAAGATGTACAACCCACAACTTAAGACAATGATACCAATAATTCGCTTCATAGCCTTTCTTTCCATTGCGTAGGAAATAATCCGTGTTTTCCTCTGTGAGTAAAGACTACAGGTCGGGACTATGAGTCAACAGGTTAAGTTTTTTAGCTTTTCGCCATCCCACCAGCATAATGGTCTTAATGGTGGTAATGCAAGTCTTTTTCTGTAATTTTTTTTGAGCTGGTCACAGTGGGCTATTGTTCAAGGAAGCTTTTTCGGTTTCCCAGTGTTGTCCGCGTTCAATGCTGAGGGATAAAATTTTTTCCTCCCTGCCTAGGAGTCTGTCGGACTTTAAGGTTGCTCAAGGCATAACTGGATGAAAATATGGGATTAATAAAGATGGTTCATTGTTGCCCATAAAATACAAATTTAATAATTTAAGCCTGTTACATCCATACATCTTCATCAGGTAACTCCAGAGAAAACCAGAAAATGTATTATGCCAAATAAGGTCGGCTGAAGTGTCCCCCGAAATTTTCCAATCCCAGAATCTGTCTGGTTAAATCTCTGGCCCCATCCGGCATTCCTCTGGGCGGAATAGATGTTACGGTCATCGAATACGTCCTGACAATTATGCTAATATATTTATTATATTGATGAGACGATAATTTTTGTGATATGAAATAGATAGTGCATGGCAAAGCGTTGTGAGGCCGTAGCGGAAAATGCTTTTTTCCTTTCGTTCATGACTTTTGATTGGAATGACTTTTCGTCCTGCCGAGGTTGAATTCATGATTGAAGTTATCAGGTTACGCAAGAGTTATGGCGCCGTAACGGCTGTAAACGACATCTCTTTCACCATCAGGCGGGGAGAGATATTCGGCCTGCTGGGACCGAACGGAGCCGGCAAAACCACGACGATAAAGATGCTGACCACGTTAACTAAGCCTGATTCCGGCAGATGTATCATTAACGGCATCGATGTGGTTGAGCATCCCCTGGAGATCAAGCGCAGTATCGGGGCCGTTCCGCAGGAGAACAATCTGGAGAGGGAACTTACCGCATACGAGAATCTGCTCATTTATGGAATACTGCATAATGTCAAGGGGATGAAGGATAAGATCGGTGAGGCTTTAAAGATGGTCGACCTATGGGATAGACGGGACACCATCGTCACCGGGTTTTCCGGGGGCATGCAGAGAAGGCTCCTCTTGGCCAGGGCACTGTTGCCGGAGCCTCCCGTGCTTTTCCTGGACGAGCCATCCATCGGCTTAGACCCCCAAATTAGGCGGCAAATGTGGGATATAATAAGAAAAAACAAGATTGCTGGCCGGACGGTGATTATTACCACCCACTACATCGAAGAAGCTGCGGCCTTATGTGACACCGTGGGCATCCTGTCCAAGGGCCGGCTCATCGCCATGGACGCCCCACAGAGCCTAAGAACCGCGGTTGGTGAGTATGTTGTAGAATTTTTAAATGATGACGGAAAACTTATCCAGCGCATGTGCCAGGATAGCGATGAAGCCCATGAACTGGCCAGACACGGGGACGATGGGATAACCATCAGGAAATCCAACCTGGAAGACGTCTTTGTTAAACTTACGGGAGAGCGTATCGGATGAGAAACAGTCTTGCCTGGTATCCCATATTCTTAAAAGAAATGTTGTTGTTTCGGAGAAAACTTCTGCGGTTGGGATATGTTTTTTCCGCCATGATTATGCCCATAATTTATTTGGGCGCCTTCGGCTGGGGCCTGGGCCGGAGTGTTCGGATTCAAGGCACGGATTATCTAAGCTTTCTCATCCCCGGTCTGGTGGCTATGAGTTCTATGAACAACTCATATAGCTGGGTGGCCAATGCTTTGAACCTCAGCCGGCTCTATTTTAAAACCTTTCAAGTCTTTATCCAGGCGCCGATCAGTCCTTACGCCATCATGATCGGAGAGGTCCTGGCCGGTATGGTTAAGGGGCTGTTCGCCTCATTATTGATTATTATTATAGGTCTATTCATCTCCTCGGCCCATTTTATAACTCCTCTTTTCGTCATCACTTTGCTGCTCAATTGCTTTTTATTCGCCAATCTCGGTGTGATTACCGGGATGCGGGCCAAGTCCCACGAAGATACGGCCACCTATACCAATTTTTTCATAATGCCGATGGCCTTTTTCAGCGGTACTTTTTTCCCCGTGGATAAAGTACCTCTATTTATTAAACCAATTATTTACATTCTGCCCCTGACGCATACCAATATCGTCATCAGGAAGAGTTCGTTAGACTATGACGGTTTGATTTCCCTGTTGGTGTTAGCCGGCTATGCCCTTTTGCTTTTCGCCTATGGCTCTCGGTTAATTAGAAGGTACAGCGAGTGACCGCCCTTCGGCCTTTATGCTCGAACACCTGTAAATCAGGAGAGAAAATATGAAAATTATGACCGTCATGTGGTCCAGCACTTGTCCCGTATGCAAATACACATCAAATCCTTAACCGATATGACAGGAGGAATTTGCTATGATTGACCCCTTATCCCGTAAGACTCCTCTGAATCTCCTCTGGCTGTGTTTGGTACTGGCCGGGCTAGCAACCAGCGTCCCGGCGGGCGCCACTCTGCCCTCCTGGTTTGAGGTTTCCTGTGTGAACCAGGGGGGATTGATGGCAACGGCCAGGCAGTACCTTTCCCGTCATGATGTGGATGCATTGGAGCAGTCCATAACGAGAGAACCATCTCCTGGCCCGAGCCACATGAGTCACAACGATTGCAAACCTCCTCTGGTGCCGCTCAAGAATGGCGCCTTTATCAATGAATTGGTGGAGATGGCCAAAACTTGCCTGGCCCGAGGGGAAAACGCCAAGGTGAAGAAATTCTTTCAGGCCGTTAACCAGAGGAAATTGATACGAGGCTTCGGGAGGTTTTACATGCAGAGGGGCGGGTACGGTGGTCCGATGGTGATTAAACTGGACTTGCTGGAATCACCCCAAAAGGAATTTCAGGTTGAAGTTTGGTACCAATTAATTCATCCTGGATATGCTAACGGGCAGAAGAGAGAAGGCCCAAGGCGTACCTATCCCACCGGCATTACCGCACCTCAATAAACGTAGGCTGGCCTGATTCCTGAGGTTATCAGAGGGGGCAAAATGACGACGCATTTGCCCCGGAAGATGCCACGAACTGTTTAACTTATATAAACATGAAGTTAATTGATACAGGATCGTCCATCGTAAATAATCATCAAACTTCCTTCCGCCTAACCTCGCAGGCCGGGACCGCCGCTTCGATCCCCTAAAGCTGACCTGAGGCAGCCCGAAAGCCCAAATGGAAACTCTTGCCGGCGGCCGGGTTGAATAAGGTCATACGGTAAGCGCACCTCAGGAAAGACGGATCGGTATACCAGCTACCGCCGCGAGTAACCCGGTGCGACCCTAAATCCGGGCCACGCGTATCGCCATCAGTCGCCTTCGGGTTGCCATACCAGCCACTATCATACCAATCCCACACCCAGGCCGAGACATTCCCGGCCATATCGTAAAGACCATACCCATTGGCGTTATAAGTCCCCACCGGCGTGGTCCCCCTTTTATCACAAGCTCGATAATCAGCCTTCCCGCAGTCAATATGGTCTTTATAGTTTCCGTCTTTGCTAGGCCAGGGGTAATGCTGTCCGTCGATGCCGCCTCGGGCTGCTTTCTCCCATTCTGCCTCCGTCGGAAGCCGATAGCCGTTGGAGGTCCACCTGACCATATCTTTGGTTATATCCTTTTGTCCCGACCGATAGACTGCCGTCTGGGCTGAGTCCGTATAATAAGCGGGTGTCCGCCCTTCTTTTTCCGACCGGGCATTAAGCCACTTAACCACGTCATACCAACTCACATCTTGAACCGGCTGGTCATCTGCCTTGGCAAATCCAGTATTTTCAAACCCATACCCATGTGTTTTGGCCCAATTATAAACCTCTTCCCATTGTTTTCCGGTCACCAGGTAATTCTCCATATAAAAAGGGCTGACAAAGACCTTATGGACTGGAAGTTCATTTTTGTCGCCTTCTTTATAAGGATCACCCATATTGAACTCACCATCCGGAATGAGGACCATTTTGCTGGGCTGGTGAACCGGCGTCCCGGATTGCGCAGACGCTTTGTCATTGGACTCCACTGGGGTAGCTGCCCAAACCGCTGCCGATAGCATCAGGACTGCGCCTACCACCAAAATGGCGAACCTGGTCAGACTGTTTATTCGATGCAGTTTCATCACCAATCCTCCTGAGGTAATCCACAAATTTTATGTGATTTTAGCCTGTTGGTCAGCATTACTGTCTGGCTGCCAATCAATGCCCCTTTTTACGTCGGACCTCGATGACAGTCCGGATGAACATTACCAAATTAATTGCTCTCTACTCAGACGAACTCCGGCTGAGCCACATCGCCCTTTCCAGATAGAGTCGGCTCCGGTAGAATCCACTCCTTAGTGTTCCCTATCCATCCCTGTGTAAATGCCCTCCGAACGGTGATTGAAAGGTCATTCGTCGGCCAACCCATTCAGCCCGAGGTAGATGTTTAGGGTCTTGTGCACTCCTTTTCCCTGGCCGGTTCTTACTCGATGATTATGTTCTTGGGCGGTTTCTGCCCCATTTGCATCTTTATTGATGACGTCGGCCATGGTATCCGCCCCTGAAGATTTTCGGGGATCACCGTTCAATAACTAATACACAACTTCAGCTTTTCGTCACGTTAAAATAATCTAAGATCGAAAGATTTTGCTACATCTGATCACTGCCTTCAATATTAACTTGATGAGCGATTCTATTCACCCTAATAATGCCGGATATGCCATAATGGCTGAAAGGTTTCATGCGGCAGTGGAACCTTACCTTTGAGAACTTGCAAGATTCATCATCCAGGGCGGCACCAGATCAAGGAGGAACAAAATAGGAGATAAGGGCAAGAACGACAAAGAAAAAGGGCAAAAGCAGTACACCCAAAGCCAGCAACTGAAGGAGGCAGTTACAAGGACCGGCGGCATTCTGGAGAAGCAAAGGCCGGAGATAATGGCTCGCGCCGCTTTGCTACTTCATGGTTGTGGGGAGGTAGGCCTATGCAATGAGAGTAAGTCGATTTCCCCCTGGGAAAACAACATTAAGCTGAAAAGCCCTGACGGCAAAACCACCGCCATCATGCATGACGCCTTCGAGATCGGCATGGGGGCGCCGACATCGGGTACTCTGAAGTTGAGTAACGGTATGCATTGCGATAATTGCAGCCCTTCCATCGTCTGGTCGTCTGATTCCCGTTTCCTTGCCATTCCGCATTGGATCGGACAAGGACGACAGCGGCTGCTAATCGCCTCCATTCAACGGAGACAGTTCATAGAGGTGCCGGGTGAATTCAGACTACTCAAACTCACCTCATTCGACCGGGGCATCATCGCCGGCATCGACTCACCCGAACACGAACCTCTCGCAGTGCGGATCAATGTCAATGATTATACGTCTGTTATTGAATCCATTGAGGGTTAAGGAAATTTTTCATTTCCTACAACGAAGAACGGCTGCATCAAGCGCTTGGATATGTTACCCCCAAGCAGGTCTATTTATCGGAAGAGTTTATCGCTTTTCGGGTAATCCCATGTTTTATAAGAAAAGGCAGGACAAATAGCCCTGTCTCATGGTCTTCCCGCCCGCCTCGGCGTTCAGGTTGCTCTCCAGCATGGCCTTATCCTCCGAGCGGGCGAGGTAATTATATCAGCAAATTGGAGAAGCGTGAACAGAAATGTCATCTCTATATTGAATACAACGCCCAAACTTAAATCGAGATGACTTTCCACCTTAAAAAGGCCCAAAATTTGTCTTGACAATGGGGAGCACCTCACTACACTGTGGAACCCGCGCCTGCCAAAACATTTTCAGATAAGTCACAGTTCAGACAATGAGGCGGATTCCAGTCAGGCCGCACTCTTAATTCACCAGCATTGGGGCGTTGCCCTGGCCTAACCTAGTTCGCCCCGTTGGGGGTTGATCGGAATCGGTCATTTATTAGAACCAGATCCGATTCCCCTGCACCTTAAGTAATGACATTGACCTGCAACTCGCAACCCAATGTCATTAACTTAAGGTGCAGAGAGTATTGGAACCATATACCCAGGGTGGCGCTTCGCTGACCCTGGGCTATATTTGGTAACCCCTCCGGGGTATTAGAATGGAGGCTTGGTCAATGGTGAGCTTAACCCCGGCAATGGATTTTCAAGGCAAATCGACTCGTCCCGGTTGGCGAAACCCATTTCCCCGTAGCGACTGTGTTAAAAGTCAAGAAAAAAGATTAGGCCGCTCTCCAGGAGGTGTTATTTTTTATCATTGCGTTTAGAATAGTTAATAGTTTTCTGGCGCAGGCAGTTAGAGCCACCTTCTTTGCTTTCCCGGCAGCCACCAGACGCTGGTAGAAGAGACTAATTGCTGGATTAAATCGTGAGGCGGACAGGGTGGCCATAAAGATTG
>JADFXY010000007.1:0-27422 GCA_015233355.1 Deltaproteobacteria bacterium
GGATTTTCAGGATTATCATTACCCATAAATCCCTTTAAAACTTTCAATCCTTTCAAAAATAAAAATAATGTGAAACTGGTTTTCAGCTTGACAAATAAACTCCGGGCCTATATACCACCAAGTTGTAGTTTTTAAAACTTAAGATTTTTACCTCATCCCCTGGAGTAAAGATAAATCCCCCCCCCTGGAATTATATCATATTTTTTGACCCAAAAAAACCCCCCCCCCCCCCCCCCGTAGCGCGCGTATCTTGATAGATATTCCAGAATTTCTTCCGCCTTAACTGCCTAACAAGACTATTTATCCCAGCAACTGGTGTTGAAGCATGGGAACGGTCACTTGCGCGTCATGAAGAAGCCCCGGCGTTCTCCTGTGGTTTACTGTCCTGGGTCAACATCAACTTAAACAAGAAGGAATCTCAAAGCGCAATGCTGGTTCTTATTGGTCTGGCAATCTTTAACCGCAACCAGGACTCTTTGTTAACCTTTTCGCCGCAGATTAATCACATCTTCCGAGGAGTCGGAAATGCGGGATGAAAATAAAACTAAAAAACAGCTTATAACCGAACTTCATGAATTGCGCAATCGGGTTGCAGAATCGGAAAAGGACAATGGGGCATCTATTAATGCCGCCGATGATGCTGTCGGGCTGCGCGGCCGTGCCGAAAAGCGTGTCGAGATAACACGGGAGAAACTGGACCAGATCCGACCGAAGGAGGATACGGTGAAGCTCCTCCACGAGCTTCAGGTCTACCAGATTGAGCTGGAGATGCAGAATGAAGAGCTTCGGAATATTATGGAACAACTCGAACAGTCCAGGGCGAAGTATTCCGATCTCTATGAATTTTCTCCTTCCGGTTATCTCACCTTTGATGAGAACGGACTGGTGTTGGGAGCCAATCTTACCATTGCGCAGCGGCTGGGGGCCGAAAAATCCCGTCTCATTGATTACCCGTTTCCTATTTACGTCAAGGCAGCGGACCGGAAGGTATTTCGTTCTCACTTGAAAAAAGTGGTGACAAGCAAACAACGGCAGAACTGCCAAATAGGATTGATGACAAAATCGGGTACGGACCTTTATGTATATCTCGACAGCGTATTTTTACGGGATTCAGGTGGAAAGCATTTATGCAACACAACAGTGACTGATATCACCGAACGCAAGCAGGCGGAGGAGACGAATCAGCTCCTTATCTCCATCGTTGAGGCATCGAATGACGCAATCATTGGAGAGTCAATAAACGGCATCGTCACTACCTGGAATAACGGGGCTGAGAATCTCTATGGTTACGCGGCCGAGGAAATCATTGGCCGGCCCATTTCTATTCTGATTCCCAGCGACCTGACCGACGAGTCTCAGTCAATTTTTGAAAGAATCTACAGGGGAGAAAAGATTAAACATTTATGGACGTTGCGCCAGAGGAAAGATGGACGTAGTTTTGCTGTTTCTCTTACCATTTCCCCCATCATAAATATGGCCGGGCAGATCATAGGCGCATCAACCATCGCCCGTGATGTTAGTGAACGCGTTCAGACGGAGAAGGAATTGCGCGCAGCTTATGCGTATGCGCGTGGTTTGCTTGAGGCCAGCCTGGATCCCTTATTAACCATCAACCCTCATGGTAAGATCACGGACGTAAACGCCGCAACCGAGGCCGTGACCGGCTGTGCTCGTGACTATCTCATCGGCACCGATTTTTCCTTCTACTTCACCGAACCGGACAAGGCCAACGATGGATATAGGTCGGTGTTCCGAGAAGGCTCACTACGGGACTATCCCCTTGAAATTCGCCATAGAGACGGTCATGCGACCTCGGTATTGTACAACGCATCCGTGTATCGGGATGAGTCTGGGCAGATTGTTGGAGTATTTGCAGCAGCGCGCGACATCACCGCCATGAAGATAGTCCAGCACGAGCTGATTAGGAGTAAGAATTTTATTCAACGTATCAGCGACACACTTCCTGACGTCTTGTACCTTTTCGATGTCAAGGAACAATGCTACGTATATACCAACCAGCAGGCTGAAACGTTGTTGAGATACGCTCAAGAGCAACTTGGAGAAAGGGGAACCCTATTTCTCCGAAGCAATCTCCATCCTGAAGATGTGCCGATTATGGTTAAAAGAGATGAACAGATTCGCACCCTCAAAGATGGAGATACCCTTGAAAATGAATTTCGCTTCAAGCATGGCTACAACGGAGACTACCATTGGTTTCGCAGCCGGGAAGTCGTTTTCGAGAGAACCGTTGATGGCCTGCCCAGTCTCATCTTAGGAATAGCCGGGGACTTCACCCGGAACAAAGAAGCAGAGGAACAACTTCACGCAGCGGAACTGTTGTTCAGGGAATTCGCAGAAAACACAGACGCTGTCTTCTGGATCGCCACCCTTGACTTCAGCAAAATTTTGTATGTCAACCCTGCTTATGAGCGAATTTGGCAACGCTCTTACAAAAGTCTTATTGAAAATAGCTGGTCGTGGTTTGAATCCGTGCATCCGGAAGACCGCCCCACCGTGTCCAAAGTTATAAAGACAAATCCAGAGGAAGGATGGGCGGTAGATTTTCGGATCATCCGCCCCGACGGATCAGTTCGGTGGCTGAGAAACCGGACGTTCCCACTCGGGGGAGCGGATCAAACAATTGCCCGGATGGGCGGTATCGTGGTGGATATCACCGAAGAGAAGCGAATGGAGCAAGAGGCAGAGTATCATCACCAACAGCTCAGCCATGCCGACAAGCTTTCCGCCCTGGGAGAGGTAATAGCCGGTGTTGCCCACGAAATCAACAACCCAACCAACTTTATCACATATAACATTCCCCTCTTAGGTCAGACTTGGAAAATCATTGAACCTATTGTAATCAAATACGCCCAGGCACACCCCGAGTGGTGCGGAAGCGAGCTAAGCCTTGATGAATTATGCCGGGACATGAGAGACATTATTCATGATATTCGAGTAGGGTCGGACCGTATCGCCAAGATAGTCAAGAATCTCAAGGAGTTTTCCAGACTGAATATGACCGGCGATGTCGGGCCGGTGCAAGTCAATGATGTCATAGAAAATACCATGACGATTGTGGGCGCTCAAATCAAAAAACGGGCCATAAAGATAGCGATGGAACTTGCACCGAACCTTCCTGAAATAGAAGGACATTTCAATAAACTGGAACAGGTTGTGGCCAACCTCTTAGTGAACGCTTCGCATGCCGTATCTGGAAGAGATGACGCGCGGATTGTGATTACGACTCGCTATATAGAAAGACTGGGTGCAATTTTGATCGCTGTGGAAGACAATGGAGTAGGTATCCAAAATGATTTGATGGGTTCCCTATTTGATCCTTTTTTTACGACCAGGCGCAGTGAAGGAGGAACAGGACTGGGGCTTTCTGTTTCCTACGGTTTGATTCAGGATCACAAAGGAATTATAGGAGTTCTGTCAAAGCCGGGAGTGGGCAGCCGCTTCGCCATTTTTCTTCCCATGGATAGAGATAAAGAGCTGGAGCTAATTCCATCCATTTTGTACGTTGGTGATGATCCGGTGTTTCTTGGAATGCTCCAAATGCACTTTATCCGTGTTGATCATTGTGCAGAAGGATTACGAAGCTCTGAAGATGTGACGGTCTGCCTGGCTGAACATCCCGAGGTGGACATTGTTTTTCATGATCTGACGAGGTCTAACGTGAACAGATGGGAACTCCTCAGGATGCTAAAGGAGCAATTCCCATTATTGACGACCGTTTTCTATTGCGTTGATTCGATGGCCGTGAAGGCAAGGCCGGAACATGTTCCTGAGCCTGATTATTTGCTCGGGAAAGACTTTACGGTGGATTCTTTTGTTGCAATAGTAAGTAAGATCGGCAGGCAAAGACTATGAAGATACTGACGGTAGACGACGAACCAATAGCCTTGAACACCGTGAAACGCAACCTAAGACGTCATGGACTGCGTAATGTCGAAGGCTGTGACAACGGCAGGGAAGCCATCGAACTGATTAAGCAAAAATGCTACGATATTGTGCTGCTCGATCTCATCATGCCCGAGGTAAATGGTTTAGAGGTGCTCAAAGCCGTCAAACCGTTAAGACCTTCTACCGAATTCATCATCCTGTCGGCTATGGACGATGTGCCCATGGCAGTCCAAGCCATTCGTCTGGGGGCCTATGATTACCTGTTGAAACCCATTGAAGGCGAACGGCTCTTCTTGTCAATCCAGAGAGCGTACGAACGAAAAGCCCTTTTGAGTGGTTTGTCCGGACGGGCCTCCATCAAGGGGGGAATGCAGACTGCGGATGCCTTTTCCAGCATCATCACCCGCGATCTGAGGATGAAGGAGTTGCTTTCTTATGCCGGAATCATGGCCAGGTCCTGGAATTCTGTTCTGATCACGGGTGAATCGGGAACCGGCAAAGAACTGCTTGCTCACGGCATTCACCTGGCCGGTTTGAATCCCGAAGGACCCTTTACCGCGGTCAACATGGCATGTATTCCTGAAACGCTCTTCGAAACGCAGTTTTTCGGACACGTTCAAGGAGCCTTTACGGGCGCGGCCGGAGAACATGCCGGCTACTTCGAGAGGACGAACGGCGGAACCTTATTTCTGGATGAGATCGGGGAGCTTCCTTCACACCACCAGGCCAAGTTTTTGCGTGTACTGGAAGATAAAAGCGTCACCAGAATTGGAAGCACGGAATCCACCGCGGTCAACGTCCGGATTGTGTCGGCGACCAACAGCGACCTTGACAAGGCCTGCCAGACTGGTTGTTTTCGACTCGACCTCCTATACCGATTGAAATCGGTGCATATTCATCTCCCACCGCTTCGTGAACGCAGGGAGGACATACCGCTTCTTGCATCTCATTTCCTAAGCCAATCTTCAACTCAACACAATGAAAACGTTGGCGGATTCAGCCCGGAGGCTATGGATATTCTGCTTCAAAGAGACTTTCCAGGCAACATTCGCGAGTTGGCGCAACTGGTTGACCAGGCGGTTCTACTCTGCGACTCCGACTTAATTCTTCCGAAGCATCTCGGGGAGGAGCGAGCCTCTGTGCCATTGTCCGTTCGCGTCCCTTGCACCCTCAAAGCCAATGAGGATCGGCACCTGGCCTATGTACTTAATCTGACTAAGGGGAATATCAGAAAAGCGTCAGAGATTCTGGGAGTAACAGCGCGGCAGACCCAACGTAAGGTGTTGCAGTTGAAGAACGATCCTCAGTGGACGGGATTCTTTGAGGAGCTAGGGGAAGATTGAGACGTGCAGCATAATGGAAAGCCTGGGTCCTTAAAAGACAAACCATCTCCAACCATATGATATTTCTATCACTCCAAGACGGTCCCGCCGGGATTCTTGCCTCAAAACTAAAGAAGCATGGTTCAAGACCGGGCACGAGGGATCAACCTTCCAAGAAACCGGCATGACGGACTCACTTTGCGACCTCTAAGTCGCCATGGGTGCCTTCCATGTCGTCCTTTGGCTAATCCCGCTTAACCAATGTATTACGACGGTCCTCTTGCCTGCTGTCAGTTATGATGGCTGTGGCTGGGCGACATGGATGTCGTTCGGCCCCGGTTCCATTTAAACCACGCCTAAGAATAATTCGTTTTTAATTTACCATCTTACAGATAAATCCCCTAGTAATTCAGCTCTGGCATACAAGATGCAGATATAGGTCAGATCTGGAAAATAGCAGGCAAGCGCTGCATTTCACAATCATTGTCTGATACCTGGGATAGTTCATGAGATATACAAGGCGTATTCTATTTGTCGGGGACGATCAGGAGTACGCTGCCGTCGTGCTGCGCCATCTGAAGCTGGAAGGTTTCCTGGCCGAAACAGCGAACCAAATCGATGAAGCTCGCCTGAAGATCCAGCAGGGCAGTACCAGTAAAACTCCCTTTGATCTAGTCATTATTCACTTTGTTGATCAAAGCGCGGACGGGATGGATTTGCTGGCTTGGCTTCAGGAGGCTCATCCTAATGTTTCGGTTATCCTTTTTTCTCTGTATGGGCATTCGGATGAATCCATAGAGGTCCTGAGGCCGGATCTGGACGACTATACCAGCACACCTGTGACACCCCGGCGCATTATGGATCTGATCAATTCAGTGGATCGAAAAAGAAAGATTTCAAGGTTGCGTCTCAAGAGAAAGTCGGGATTCGTGGAGCCGTTAAGATGATTTTCCCAATCGTTAAGTCTTCTCCGTTTCAAATGAGGCAAAAAATAATTTAATAATAATGAGTTAGACGGATTATGTTTGTCTCCGAAATAAAAAAGGAAAACATGAAGATGGGGCAGCGGAGAATCGCCATAACCAACAGAAAAGGAGGATGTGGGAAAACCGCCTGCGCGGTCAATATCTCAGCCGGGTTGGCCCTTAAAGACCGCAAGGTTTTGCTTATAGATTGTGATTCCCAGGCCCACGCCAGCATTTCACTGGGATTTTCTCCATACGACGTCGACATGTCTTTATATGACCTTCTGACTGATAATCATAATGATATTCGGCAGGCCATAAAGCCGGCAAAATGGCCGCCGGGATTGTTCCTCATCCCTGCCACCCCCCAGTTGGCCGCCTTTGAAATGGATTCCAGACAGGACTCAGAAATACGCGGCCTGCTGGCCAAAATGCTCCTGACTCAAAAAAACGCCGAATTTGACTACATCATCATCGACCAGCCACCCACGGTGGGTCTCTTGAACCTCATGAGCTTAATTTCCGTTCGCGAAGCGATCATCCCCGTCCAGACGACCTTTCTCAGTATGGAGGGCCTGGCCGCCATGGTTAGATTCATCTATCAAATAAACGCCACGGTTAATCCGGATCTTAAAATAACAGGGATTATCCCGACTTTTTACAATCGCTCCACCAGACTTTCCCATGAAGTCCACCTGGAAATGGAAAAGAACTTTGGCAAAGATTTGGTGTT
Organism: Deltaproteobacteria bacterium; assembly: GCA_015233355.1. Classification (GTDB taxonomy): domain Bacteria; phylum Desulfobacterota; class JADFXK01; order JADFXK01; family JADFXK01; genus JADFXK01. Next base: position 6,927 of record JADFXY010000007.1, read on the forward strand.
GCCGCCGATCCGGCAAAATGTGTCCATTGCCGAAGCCCCCGGTTTTGGAGAATGTATTTTCAAATACGCCTCCAATTCAATAGGCACCAGTGATTACCGGGCGTTGGTAGATATCATCGATGAGGGGCCGGCCAAATGAAAAAGAAACTTGGAACCAAATTAGAAGACCTCCTAAGACAAAAAAACGAGCCGATACCCAAGGAATTACAGAAAAAATTAGATAAAGAGCGGGCCGCTGATTTTTTCACCCAAGGCGTTGAGTTGTTAAAACAAGGTTCCTATATGGACTCATTGCCGCCTTTGTTTACCGCCCTGACCCTGGATCCAAAACTGGTCAAGGCTTCCAATAACCTGGCCGCCGCCTTTTGGAAACTGGACTGCCCGACGCTGGCGGTCGAGATGGTCAGGCGGACTTTATCAGTAGATCCCGATAACCGGACAGCCCAAAAGCATCTGGATTTGATGTCAACTGAAGATAATGAACTTGATCATAATTCATAACCACAAACTTAGGGTAGCTGAGGTTCAAACTCGTGACGGATATATTGAAACCAACCATTGTAGGTATTGACCTGGGAACGACCAACTCCCTGGTCTCCGTCCCGGTGCGTGACGACAGACCAATCATAGTGGCTAATGAACGCGGGGAGCGAGTCACTCCCTCCGTCGTAACCATCCAACAAAATGAAATTCTGGTAGGAGAACTGGCTAAATCTCAGGCGGTGCTCAACCATGAAAATACCATCAGCCTGGTTAAGAGAGTCATGGGTGGCGACCAGATCTGGAACTGTCAGGGACGGGAATTGACTCCAGAGTCGGTTTCATCTGAAATCTTAAAATACCTCAAGGGGGTGGCGGAGTCCTATCTGGGCTATGAAGTTACCGGTGCCGTGATTACGGTTCCGGCTTACTTTAATGACCTTCAGCGGGAGGCCACCATGCGGGCCGGTGAACTGGCCGGTCTCAAGGTGTATAAGTTGTTCAATGAACCCACCGCGGCCGCCCTGGCTTACGGTCTGCAGAGAAACAATGATGACCACCTGCTGGTTTTTGATTTTGGGGGAGGCACATTGGATATTACCTTTCTTGAGGTCAAAGACGGAGCCTTTTTGGTCCAGGGGGTGGGTGGTGATACCAGACTGGGCGGAGTTGATTTCGATCGTCTGATAGTGGAGAACGCCAGGGACTATTTTAAAAAGATTCATGGCCCGGACTTGTTTGCCGATCCCCTGGCCTACCAGCAGTTATTGAGTCACGCCGAAAAAGCCAAAGTAGATCTGTCTGCCGTAAAAGAAACCAGGATCATGATTCCTTATGTGACGGTAACCAAGAAGGGTCCGTTGCACTTGAATATGCCGCTGTCCAGAGAGACGCTGGAGAGTCTGGCCGCTCCAATTTTAGACAATATTCACCGGATTCTGCAGGAATCACTGGAGAGCGCCAATTTGGACCCGAACTGGGTCGGATCAGTGGTGCTGGTAGGCGGCAGCAGTCGTATTCCCTGTGTCAGACGTCTGCTGGCTGAAACTTTTCCGATTGGTGTAACCTTTCGTTATGACCTTAATCCCGAAGAAATTGTGGCTATCGGAGCGGGTGTCCTGGCCGGGGTGATGGCCGGGATTTATCATGAGATAGATTTCCGTGATGTTGTTTCACATGATCTGGGCATAGAAGACGATTCAGGTGAATTTGTCAAACTGATTAACCGGGGCGCCTCTTATCCGCTGGAGAACGACCGCTTGTTCACTACCACCCGTGATAACCAAACCGAAGTCACTGTCCATGTGTTACAGAGGGCCGAATTGGAAGACGAGCTGATTTCTCTAGGGCATTTTACGGTGGGCGGGTTGCCCCCGGCCAAAGCCGGTGAACCCGACATTAAAGTCACCTTTTCTATCGACCAGCATGGTCTGCTTCAGGTCCGGGCCGAAGAAGTGAACAGCGGAGTCAACCAGGAGATTCAGTTGACCATCCATCCCACCAAGGCGGGCAATACCTGGCATCCGGATGATTCCAAACCTGTTTCAAAGGATCTTGAGATGGATTGAAACGCTGCGTCATACAGCCCCATGTTGATCAGGCCGCTCTCTATCATAAGGTTATGAAATTGATTCTCGTAGAGTTGCCTGATCTTGTCGAAGCCTACATCCCAATAAGACACCTAGTTATTTCTCGCCTAAAATTAATCCATTGACCTGAAACCAACAACCGACAGTCAATATAAGGAGGAAAGAATGGCCCAGAAACTCGCCAGACCAGCAGGAATGACCGGCTTGACGGTGAAGAAGGACTCAGCCTTGGCAGTTAGAAAAGATGATGCCCAAAATGTGGCTAAGGACAAAGCCAAAGCCCGGACCTTAGCCAGAGTTCAGGCCATGTCCGAGCGTATCGCCTCATCCATAACTCAAATGGCCGCCGCCCTAACTGAAGCGGCCACTTCTGCCGAGCAGTTGGAAAAAACCATGACCACCATCGCCACCGGCGCCGAGGAGGCTTCATCAGCCGCTGAAGAGTCGAGAGCGGCCATCAACCAAATTGAAAAAGCGGCCAAGACAGCGGATGAGCGGGGCAAGATGTCCCTCGAAAAAGTTGTGACCCTTCAGAAACTGAGCGAAGTGACCAGCAGCGACATTGAAGATTTAATCACCGGTGTGGGTAAGTCGGCCGAAGCCAATATGGAATCCGCCAAACTAATTGAGGAATTGGCTAAACAAAGTGAATCCATTGGTGAAATCGTCCAGGCCGTAGTCAGGATAGCCGACCAGACCAATCTTTTAGCCTTGAACGCCGCCATCGAGGCCGCCCGGGCCGGAGAACACGGCCGCGGCTTTGCAGTGGTGGCCGATGAAGTCCGTAACCTGGCTGAGATATCTGAAAGGAGCGCCAAGGATATCCAGAAAGTGGTAGCCGATATCCAGAAACAGGTTCAGGTGGTTGTGGAAGATGTTAAATCCACCGGCGCCGCGGCTCAGGAAGAAGTGGAAAAGGCTAAAGTCATTACCGACGACCTGAAAAAGATTTCCGATGATATGAAATCTATCCTGGATGGTTGTAAATCCATCGCCGGTAACGCGGCCTCCATTCTGACCGGATCGCAGGAATTTCTTAAAGGAGCGGAACAGATCGCCGCGGCGGCGGAGGAACAAAGCGGCGCCTGTGAAGAATCGCTGAAAGCCTTAGAAGAGCAGAACAAGGCTTACGCCGAAATGCAGACGGCTGCCGATAATTTGAGCGAACAGTCCGAAGCCCTGAAAAACGCCATAAATACCCAAAAAACGGCCGAAGAAGTGGCCGCTTCGGCTGAGGAACTTTCAGCCAATGCGGAAGAAGCCACCTCCGCCGCCGTCCAGATCATGACGGCCATTGAACAGATCAACAAGGCGTCCATAGAACAAACCAAGAACGCTGATACATCACGTGACCTGGCCCAGAAACTGGCCCTGGCCGCCCAGGGAATGAACGGCCGGGCTGGTGAAGCCGAAGACAACATCAAAACCATCCAGGATATTCTGGCTCAAAACAAAATCAATGTGGATAACCTCATCGCCAATGTCAGCGTAGCCACTGATAAATCTACTGAAGCCGCCAATAACATCAAAGTCTTAGAGGTTAGAACCCGCAATATAGAAAAGATCGTTGACCAGATTTCCATGGTCACCATTCAGACCAACATGCTGGCCGTCAATGGGTCCATCGAAGCGGCCAGGGCCGGGGAATTCGGACGGGGGTTTTCCGTCGTGGCCGGTGATATCCGCACCCTGGCTAACGAAAGCGCTGAAAACGCCGACAAGATTAAAGACATGGTTCGGGCCATTCAGGACAAGATCATTCAGGTGGCCGGCGACATTAACGCCGCCAGCGCAGCCACCCGGGCTTTGGTGGATGACGCCAAAAAATCCACAGCCAATCTCAATGTTATTGAACAGGATATAGACACTGTCCTGCATGGGATGAAGGAAATCACCACCGGCGCCAAACAGACCGAAGATGCCCTGGAGCAAGCCAGGAAAGCTGTGGACCAAATCGCCGCGGCCGCTGAAGAAGCCTCCAAAGGCTGCAAAGAAGCTACCGAAGCCGCTGAAGAGGGACACAAAGGGCTCCAAGAAATCGGGACCGCAGTGGAAGAAATCGCCAGCCAGGCTGATGAGTTACAAAATGTCGGATAGAGTTTAAGGAGATAACTTATGTCCCAGACTCAAAGAGGGGTGGACTCAGTAACGGATGGACGTCGGGCTGAGGTGGAGGAACGGCAGTTGGTCTGTTTTAGGCTGGCGGATGAAGAATTCGGCGTTGATATAAAAACCGTAAGAGAAATAGTCAGAGTGCCGGAGATTACCTATATCCCCAGAGCGCCGCAATATGTCTCTGGTATCGCCAACCTGCGGGGCAACGTCCTACCGGTAATCGACGGCCGCCGCCGGCTTTTTTTGCCGGAAGCCGAAGCCACGGAACGCACCCGGGTGCTGATTCTAGATGTCCAGGGAACCACCACCGGGATGGTGGTTGACGCGGTCAGCGAGGTGAAACGGGTGGCCACCTCAGATGAAGAACCGCCGCCGTCGGTCATCCAGAGCGGCGTGGACCAGTCGTTCTTGAGTGGCGTTATTAAGCTCGACGGGGGCAAACGTTTAATCATGGTTATCCGCCCCGAGGAAATTGTCAATATTGACACCTCCGTTGCCGCGGCCAGGAAAGAGACACTCTATCACAATCAAAAAACTGAAGAATCCCAAACTAAGAAACAGGATGAACTGGTGGAACGCCAACTGGTCTCCTTTGTGGTGGGCGAAGAAGAATACGCCTTTGATATCGGCGTGGTCAAGGAAATCCTTCGACTCACCGAAATAACGGCCGTCCCCAATGCTCCCCACTACGTCCGGGGGCTATTTACGGTCCGCAATGTTTTGCTGCCGTTACTGGATTTGAGAATTATTTTGGGTATGCCGGAAATGGAAGCCTCTGACCAACGAGTTCTGGTCATTGAAGTGGAAGGACTGACCCTGGGGCTGATGGTGGACAAGGTTAATGAAGTGCTGCGTGTCCCCATGGCGGTGATTGACCAGACCCCGCGGCTGGCTTCCAGCGGCCGGGAGTTGCAAGCCGTAGCCCGGCTGGATGACGGTAAGCGGTTAATCCTCATTCTTGATCAGCGCGGCTTGATTGACGTGGAAGAAGTGGGAGCCATAATGGGCGACGACCAGACCGGGTCAACCGTCTCTTCAAAAACCGGCATTTCCATTGAAGAAGAGCAGTTGGTCACTTTCTTGCTGGGCGGCGAAGAGTACGGCATTGAAATAACTCAAGTCCAGGAGATAAACCGGTTAGGTGAGATAACCCGGTTGCCCAAAGCGCCGGCATTTTTAGCCGGAGTGACCAACCTGCGGGGACAGGTTGTCCCGCTGGTCAATCTGCGCCGGCGTTTCAGCCTGCCCGACCAGGAAGCGGATGATCGAACCAGAATAATTATTGTGGAACTGGACGGAGCCCGGACAGGTATTATTGTTGACCAGGTCAACGAAGTCCTGAGGCTGTCGGCTAAAGACATTGAACCGACGCCGCAAATTGTCAGCTCCGGCCGGGACGAAGACCAGGGGGAATTCATGTCCGGCGTGTGCAAGGCCAATGAGGGTAACCGGATGATCTTGTTGCTGGATACAGGTAAACTTTTTTCCTCTAAAGAGCAGAAGGAAATCCGCTCCACCGGCGTCAAAAGAGATGACAAGAAAAAACCGGCCAAAGGAAAAAGGGATCTTGAAATTGAAGACTAACCCTGCTCGGGAAAACCAGTTGGAACATATGGAAATATTAATGAAAAGACGGAGACAATGGCTTCTAAGATAAAGGTTCTTTTTGCCGATGATTCCGCCCTGATGAGGCGGTCGCTGCGGAATATCCTGGAAGCCGCCGGAGACATTGAAGTGGTCGGCGCGGCCAGAGACGGGCAGGACGCCATTGACAAAAGCAAGGAGTCGCGGCCCGATGTAATCTTGTTGGATATCAACATGCCGCGCTTAGACGGACTGTCCGCCCTGGAGATTCTGGTCAAGATGGAAGCCGCGCCGGTCATTATTGTCTCTTCACTCAGCCAGGCCGGCGCAGCGGTGACCATCCAGGCCCTTGAATTGGGAGCCTTTGATTATGTGCCTAAGCCGGGCGGGACTGTATCCATTAATATGGACATGGTGGCCCGCGACCTGGTGAGCAAGGTTCGAGCGGCGGCTAAAGCCGGTGTATCCGCCCGTCTCAGGCAAAAGGGCTCCCGTTCAACCGTCAGACCAGCGGCCAGGGACTTGGCGCGCCGGCCGGTCCAGGCAGGCCCAACGGTGGAGCGCCGAGGCAAGTCAGTCTTTGGCTATCCGGCTGTGGCCTTGGGCATATCCACCGGCGGGCCAAGCACTATTTACGAGGTGCTGCCCCGTCTGCCCGGGTCACTCAACGCCGCCATATTTATGGTCCAGCATATGCCTGTCAATTTTATTGAAACTTTCGCCAAGCGGCTGGACAGGAACTGTTCTTTGCGGTGTGTGGTAGCCCAAAGTGGAATGACCGTTTCTCCAGGGACGATCTATCTGGCCCGCGGAGGCTGCCATATGACCTTAGCCAAAAAAATCAATCGTGAAGTGGTCATCCGGACTCCCACCCGGCCGCCTCATCTGTTTGTTCCTTCGGTAGATGTTATGATGCGGTCCGTCCACAGTGTTTACGGGGCTGACACCATTGGAGTGCTGATGACCGGCATGGGTGATGACGGCGCTGAGGCCATGGTTGAAATTACCCGGGGAGGGGGAATAACCATCGCTGAGAGTGAGGAAAGCGCGGTCGTCTGGGGCATGCCGGGTGAAGCCGTGGCCCGAGGAGGCGCCAAAATCGTAGCCGGAAGTTGGGAAATCGCCGACCATATTATCAAGTACGTCGGCTCCTGACTATAACATAGGCGTTTATTCACGTAGACCATGTTGCTTCAGGAAAGAAAATGGATATTCAAACCAGTCTGGACAAACTGCGAATAGGGTCTGAAAAAGAAAAGCAGGCCGCCATCGAATTTTTCAGGGGCATAGACCTGGCCGGGATAATCGAGTGCCTGGTTGAGCGCGTTGAACAGACATCTTCTGTGGCGGAAAAAGAAAAAGTTTTTAATTTATTGGAAAAATATGCTTTTCCCGTAGCCGGCTTTTCTTTTGTGGAACGGATGTTCAGGTCTGATGAGCCGTTTCTCAGAAATGCGGCCATCGAGTCAATGCATCTTTTTGTCGCATCCTTTTTATCAACCATGTCAAATCTGGTTGAGGATCCCAATAAAGATGTGCGTAAGTTCGTTGTAGATACTTTAGCTGACAGTTCATTGAAGGAATGGATGGCCATTGTGGAAGGCCGACTGGCCGATCCCAACGCCAATGTGCAGCAGGCGGCCATCGAAGCTTTAGGCAATATGGGGATAAACAGTCCGGCCGCGGCCATTGAAGAGGTCCTGCTTAAAGAAAACAAATTGATGATCCGATGCACCTGCCTGGAGGCGCTGGCTAAACTGGGCCATTCTCCTAACCGCCGGGTTATTATTCAGGAACTGGTTAAAGAGTCCCATCCGCTGATCATGTTTTCATTTTTCCGCTATTTGGGGGCGCTGGGTGGAAAAGAAGAGCTCGACCTGCTGGAGATCCTTTTGGAGCAGCGAGGCTCAATTCTGTTGAAGCCGGTGGTTGAAGCGGCCGCCGCCATTTTAGACAGACACCAGGGTATATTTTTGCCTCCCGCTCTTTGTCAGAAGCTCCATCAACACTTGATGGAAAATCCCGAATCGGATCTGGCCTGGGAGATGGCTCGAACGGTTCTTTTCGGCATGGGAGACAGTGCATTGGACCAGGCCAGGGAAATGGTAAAATCAGATTACGAATCGTTCCGCATGGCCGCAGCCGAATATCTTGATCAGTTTGGCACTGAAGACGACGCCGGACTCATCGCCGAGCTTGCCTGATATCAGAAGAGAGCTAGAAGTGAAACTATCCTTTGAAGACTATAAACGGATCCGGGATTTTATTTATCGTCAGACAGGCATCATGTTCGACGACAAGAAAATGTTCTATATCAAGAAACGTCTGGACGTTAGAATTAACGACACCGGCGCCGTAGATTACGTTGATTACTTTCGGGATCTCCGATTTTGTGATCCCCAACGCCTGGAATTGCAGGCTCTGGTCAACCTGCTGACCACCAACGAAACATATTTTTTCAGAGAGTTTGAGCAGTTGGCCTCTTTTGCCGAGCACTGCTTGCAGGAGACGTGTCAGGCCAAGAGGAAGCTGGGGCGCCGGCGGCTGCGGTTGTGGTCGGCTGGATGTTCCACCGGAGAAGAGCCTTATACTCTGGCCATTATCCTCAGGGAGATGCTTGAAGACTTCGATGACTGGAACATCACCATCTATGGGACGGATATCAATACACGGGTGTTGGAAACGGCCCAACACGCCGTCTATGAGCAGAGAGCGGTCAAAGATGTCCCGCCCGAATACCTGGCCAAATGGTTTACCTCCACGTCCGAGAAGCGATATCGGGTTCAACAGCAAATTAAAAACACGGTCGAATTTGAACGGGTTAATCTGAAAAACCCGGCTGAGTTAACCCGTTTCAGCGACATAGATTTTGTCTTTTGCCGGAATGTGCTCATCTATTTCGATAATGAATCACGCGCCCAGGTGGTTTCCAGCTTCCATGACTGCCTAAATCCCGGCGGATACATTTTTTTGGGGCATTCCGAATCATTGAGCCGCATTACCGGCGCTTTCAGATTACGGCGCAAAGGTGATTCTATCGTGTACCAAAAACCTGACCAGGAGGGCAAATGAAGAAGATCCTGCTAGTCGTCGATGATTCAGAAATGGCCAGAAATTACCATTCTTATATTTTACAGCTCTACGGGTTTGAAACCATCACGGCCATTGACGGAGCAGACGGCCTAGAACAGCTTTATTCCCATGATAACATTGAGATGATTATTACCGACATAAATATGCCCAAAATGGACGGATACACATTTATTGAGCGTATCCGTGAAGACAGCCGCTTTGCCGATCTGCCGTTGATTATCATCTCCACTGAAGATGAAGCCCAGGACAAGCAGCGCGGTTTTGACGCCGGCGCCAACATTTATATCGTCAAACCCACCGACCCGGAAGAAGTCATAGCCAATATCAAGCTGCTGTTAGGTTAACCAAAGGAAAGCCCATGCCCGCATCTTCATCTATGATTGTTCGGCCGGCCGACGCTGAATTGATGCTGGAGGTTATTCCAGGCGCGCTTGAAAGGCTTGAGGATATTACAGGCGGTATTTTGTCGCTGGAGGGCCGGCCGGCCGCTCTGGCTGAAAAAGGCGGCATCGTTTCATCGCCGCTTCAATGGATTGCCGGCCTGGCCGGTTTTTTGGACCTGGGGCCTATGGAAAAACTCACCCGTCGGCTTCTGAAGTTGCTGGATCAGGTTGGGGCTGGATACCGGGTGGTGAATACGGATGACGCCGATTGTCTGCTGACAGCGGTAGAAGAGCTGAAAAGGCGGTTTGCCCAGGTACTGTCAATCGCTGGAGACCTGGCCGGAGAAAACAATGCTGACGCTCAAACCGTGACTATAGAGACAGACATAGCCGACCTGATGGCCTGGATTGCAGACAAGCTCTCCGAAGAAAACTTGCTTGCGCCTGACGTTTTGGCCCAGGAAAAGCCAGATACAGCGATTGATTCGATTTCTTCGGACATCTCCCCGGTTTTGACTCCGCCTGCTCAGCCTTGTCTGATTCCTGGTAAAGAAGAGGAACCGAAAGAACAGATGGTCACCATAACTCCGCAGATGGCCCAGGATTTCATTGGTGAGGGCCAGGACTATCTACGGTTGGTGGAGGACGCCCTGCTGGCCATTGAGGCCGACTCGTCTAAAAGAAACATGGTGGAGGTCATGCTGCGCGGCTTCCATTCATTTAAAGGAATCGCCGGTCTGTTGCTGGCCCTCATCAGAAATGAACAGGTCAGGCAAAACCACATCCTGAACAAGATGCGGCTCTTGGTTCATACTGCAGAACACTTGATTCAAACAAGACGCGAAAGCGGTGTCGCCCTGTCTCGTATCGATACGGACCTCCTTCTGTCAGTCTGTGACCACACCAGGCGTCTAATGGATCTTTATTATCGGGGCGATGAAGCCGGTTATGACGTCAGTAACTTTATTGAAAAAATGAATAAAGCGGCGGGTGAAACCGTCTCTTATGGCCTGGCCGCAGCGCCCGGACCGGCCGAACAAAAATCCTTTCAGGATGCGGCTGTTATCAAAACGCTGAAACAGGTGGCCGAGAGCCTGGAAGCCGGCCTGAAACAATTAATGGAGGAGGCTACCCGGGTAAAAGCCGCGGGCAAAGTTAGAATAGCCTTTCAAACTCTCAAGCGGACTTTCACCGCAGCGGGCCAGCCTGATCAGGCCAAACAAGCTGACCAGGGTCTTAATTCACTAAAAATACTGATCCAGAACTGGTCCGATGAGACCCAAGCCGGTCATTTGCCCGTGCTCCAGAATATGTTGCGGCTCATCATCCAGATGGTAGCCGAAAAGGAGGAATTATCCGAGCCAGAGGCCGGCACACCGGATCTATCTGAAAAACAAGAGCCTGGCGGAGATATCCCGACCGGTCAAGAGCTTACCGGACCTGAACGCTCGGCCATGATCAAGGTCCCGCAAGAACGCTTAGATCACCTGATGAATCTGATCGGCGAACTGGTGGTCGGCAAGAACAGCTTGCGTCATCTGGCCAGATCCATTGCGGTGGATGATGACCGGCCCGACATAGCCGCCAAAGTCAAAGAGGTCAGTAACGCCATCAGCCGCATCGGCGACGGCCTGCAAGCCTCCATCATGGAAGTGCGGATGACGCCGGTGTCCCATGTTTTTGAAAAATTTCCCAGATTGGTGCGGGATTTAGCCCGGCGCATGAATAAGCAAATTGTTCTGGAAATGGATGGGGCTGAGACTGAACTGGACAAGACGATCATCGAGGCCATCAGCACGCCGCTGGTTCATCTGGTGAGAAACGCTGCCGATCATGGTATCGAGACCCCTGAAGTCAGGCGGGCGGCAGGAAAACCCGTTTGCGGCGTCATTCGTCTAAGGGCTCATAACCAAGGCCACCATGCCATGGTTGAAGTGTCCGATGACGGCCGGGGCATAGACACAAAAAAACTCAGTCTGCTGGCTATTGAAAAAAGAATAGTCGATTTGGACACCCTGGAAAGAATGAGCGAGGAGGAGAGGGTCAATCTGGTCTTCCATTCGGGTTTCAGTTCGGCCATAGAGGTTACTGATGTTTCCGGCCGTGGTGTGGGCATGGATGTGGTCAGAAAAGATATCGAGGCTATCGGCGGGACGGTTACCCTGACCAACCGGCCGGGCTTTGGGGTAACTGCGCTATTGAGGCTTCCCCTGACGTTGGCGGTTAGCCGCGGCCTTAAGGTGTCTGTGTCGGATGAGCATTATTATTTACCTTTGGAATTTGTGCTTGAGACAATCAAAACAGCCGGATTGTCCTTTCATTCCCACAGAGGCAGGAAGATGGTGGTCATTAGAGATCAAACCATACCTGTATTAAATTTGAAAGAAGTTCTCGGGTTAAACTCTGGCGGCTGCTCCTATTCGGGCCGGAACCATGGGCGAGACGAGATGAGTTCACTCGTTATCCTGAATGTCACTGGTCAGAAGACGGCTGTGGAAGTCGACCTTTTTTTTAAAGAAGAAGAATATGTGATTAAAAATATTGAAGGGCCTCTGGGAACCTTTCCAGAATTCATGGGCGCCACTATTACCTCGGAAGGAAAGATAATTCTGGTTCTTAATCCGTTAAGATTATAATAATTAACGCTAATTTTAAAAATATCCGCCGGAACCAAGCCGGATAAACGGCCGGCGCCACAAAGACCCCCATCGCCATCTGTAGGAGAAGCCGTCACAATGGCTGCAAATCAACCACAGGAACAAGATTTAACCCTGCTGACCAGGATGATCATCCATGATTTGGACGCCCCTATATCTGTAATCAACCGGGTATTGACCAGGCTATTAACCGGAAAACTGGATTTAAAAAAAGAAAGCCATGTTAATCTCATCAGAACTTCATTGTCGGCTCTAGAGCGAGTTCAATTAATGTTGAATGATATGCAGGAGGTCCTAACCACCCGCAGTTTGACGCCCCATATCCAGTTGTGTGATTTGGGCGCTTTGATTAAGAATATAGCCGACCGCTTCACCGCCTTAGCCGAGGCGGAAGAAAAAAGTCTGAAATGGAGCTTCCAGGGCAGGCATAAAGTGTCCACCGACCCCGAGCTCATTAATCGGATAGCTGATAATCTGCTCTTGAACGCCATGTACCATGTCCATAGCCGGACGCCGATTTTGCTGGAAGCGGCTTCCCATGAGAAGGGATTTACCCTGAAAGTCACTAATGTTGGGCCACTCATCCCGGTTGAACATTTGCAGAGCATTTTTGACGCCGGTACTCAACTGCATCTGACCACCACCAGGAAATGGAAAGGCCACGGGCTGGGTTTGACTTTTTGTCGCCTGGCCGCCGAAGCCTTAAACGGGAAGATAACCGCCGCCAATCTGCCTGATGGCGCAGGGGTCTTTTTCTCTTTAGAAGTTGGAAATATTTTCAAGGAGAAAGATAGCCATGACTAAATTTGTCGAGCCCGAAGCTTATTTACGTAGTGGTTCAAATGAACTGAAAATACTCGAGTATAGTATCGGTCGGCTGCGTCTGGGCATCAACATCCTGAAAGTCAGCCGTATCCTGGAACGACCGAGCCGGCTGGTTCAATCCCGCCTGGGGGCGCACCGGGCAGTGGTCGGCATATTTGAAGACCATGGCCGGATAATTCCTTTAGTCGAACTGGCGGCAGTCCTTGGCCTGGAGAGTGACCGCGACCAGGCCCGGAGGGTAATTATTACAGAATTTTTTGATGAAATAACCGGTTTTCTGGTTGATTCCACCGAGCAGGTGCACACCATCCTCTGGACGCAGGTGCAAAGCGCTGAAGATATCATGGGCCAATTTGAAAACCCCTACATCCTGGCCATCGCCCGCCCAACGGAAGAGCATAACATTTTGCTGGTTGATTACGAGAAGGTTGTTTTGGAGCTGGCGCCCAATCTGGCCAAAGAAAAAATCACGGCCGGCGTAGAGCAGGAATGGCAGGGTAACGGTCAGACCGTGCTGGTGGCTGAAGATTCCACTCCGGTCAGGGAGATGTTGAAGCTCGAACTCGATGAACGCAATTTGAAAGTGCTGACCGCCCGCGACGGAGAAGAAGCCGGCGATATTTTCGACTCGCATCCCGAAATAGCCTTGGTCATTGAGGATGTGGAAATGCCCAAGCGCGACGGATTAGCCCTGCTCAGCTACATTCGCCAGCACGCGGAGAGAGGTAATACTCCGGTGCTGATTTATTCTTCCATCGGGGATATCGGCATGAAAGAGAGAGCCAACGTTATGTCGGCCAATGGACACATTACTAAACTAAATATGGAAGAGCTACTGGCCTCCACCAAAAAACTGCTTCAAATATAAAGGACGTAGCATAATGGAGATTAAAGACTATCACATCGTTATAGTCGATGATGATCCGGTGGATGCCAATATGTTGGCCCAGATGGCCGCTCTCACCAAGCACCGGGTAACTTCATACGATGACCCTTACCGCGCCTTGCAGGCTTTTATGAAAGAGCCGGCCGACCTGGTGGTCACGGATTTGAATATGCCGCACATAAATGGTTTCGAAATGATAAAAAAAATGAGAGAAAGGGCGCCGGCCGCCAATTTTATCATGGTCACCGGAGAAAAGAACATGAGATCCGTTATCGAATCTCGAGGGCTGGGCGTTGATTATATTTTTTTCAAGCCTGTAAGAATTAACGAGTTTACAGCCGCCATTGAAACCATGTTCAACCGATTCCGCTATTGGATAGATAAAATCAAAGAGGTAGAGTTGTTGCACTGTTCGGAGTAAATTTAACAGGGCGCTTATTGCTAACTTTTCACTTTTCACGGTCCGTTAACCTAAGGCCCCAGAATATGAGCAATGAAATATTAGAAGAATTTATTCAGGAAGGTCTTACGACCTTAGATGAGGCCATTGACAAAATTTCCCCCGATGGCTGTTCCCTGGAGGGCGTAAACGCTATTTTTAGGGCGTTGCACACGCTAAAAGGGGGTTGCGGGTTTTTGGGCATAACTCATTTAGCCAATTTTGTTCATCAATTTGAAGAGATACTAAAAAAATGGCAGAAACAGGGCGCCAGGCTGTGCGGCGAAGAAGGTCAAAAGGTCTTAAAAGGTTTGCGGCTTGTCCAGGAGGCTCTAGTCAAAGCCGCTGACCCGTCCGTGCTCGAACAGGATGAGTACAAAAATTATTTTTATTCACTTCGTCCAACCAACCTGGAGCGCATCTCACTTAGCAGGGTGGAAGAGTTGTTAGGCGATATTAAGAAAGAGGTAAATCCGGACAAGGAAGGGGCTTTTGTAGAAGAAATATCCATCATGGTCAACCAGTTAGAGCAAATCTTGACCCGGATTAGGACCACCCCCCAGAAGGTTTTAGTCCCCCTAAAATCTCAAAACTTAGAAAAAATCCTCATATCAGGAATTGACGTCACGGAATCTTGCCGACGGACGCTGGCCGCGTTTGCGCAGGTATTAGATAAAGGAAAAATGGCTTTCGAATATCTGGAGAGGGATACATTAGACCAAGACTTGGCCGGCATCGGCCAGGCCATGAACAAGGTTGGTTTTCTCCTGACATGGGATATTATTTATGACTTATGTGATATTTCGCCAGAGATAATAAATGAAGCCTTTCGGCGATTCTGGACGGAAGGAGTGGCGGTTAGCGGAGAAATTAGTCTGGCGCCGGAGGCTCAGGAAACAGAAGCGCCCCAGCCCCAAGCAGATAATAGCCCGGTTTCACCAAAAGAGTGCACAGATTCTGAAACAGAGTCCATTGAAGAGTATGTCAGGGTCTCTTCCGCCGTCATCAAGCGCTTGTCCGACGACGCCGGCGACCTGGTGGCCGACAGAAACACTCTGGAAAATTTGATTGCAGAATTGGCCCCAATTATACCCTCCCGGTATCTCAGATACTTGAAAGATAATTATACAGGGCTGGATAAGCATGTTAACAGCGTAGAACATGAACTGGGACGCCTGTCAAACCGGCAATTGAGCGATGTCTTTAACCGGCTTCCCGGCATGGTGGAGAAATTGTGCGCCGACTTGGGCAAGCGCGTCAGTTTGAAAGTATCCGGAGGTGAAATTGAGGCCCCCAGAGAACTTTTACGGGCCCTGGGTGATCCTCTGGTGCATATTGTTCGAAATTCCCTTGACCACGGATTTGAGACACCTGAAGAAAGAACCAGAATTGGAAAAAACCCTGAAGGAACGCTCGTGGTCACCGCTCTGCGCAATGACGACCGTTTGACTATTACCATTCAAGATGACGGCCGGGGGATTGATCCTGAGGCTGTTAAACAAAAAGCTTTAAATCAGGGACTGATTGGTCCTGATGACGGCCTGAGTCAGTCGGCTATCTTGAACCTTATTTTTCTACCGGGTTTTTCCATGGCCAAAAAGGTGACTGATGTCTCAGGCCGGGGGGTAGGCATGGATGTGGTACGCTCGGTCATTGAATCAAAAGGAGGTCGAGTCCACCTCGATTCCAGGCTGGGAGAGGATGCCACACTGGAGTTGACTTTGCCCTTGAAAGAGGCCCAGAGGACGCAGGATGTTTTGCTGATTCAAGCCGGTGTGCAGACCTTTGGGGTTGGCTATCAGCGCCTGAAAGAAATAATTGATATGAATAGGGTCACTATCCATTCATTCAAGGACGACCAATTCTTCCAATACGGCGACCAATTGATCCCTTATATTAATTTGAGTGACCTGTTCTTTCTTGAAGGGAAAAAAACTCAAAAGACCGGCCAAGATGCCGGACGAATCATGGTCGTGGAGGATGAACAGAAAAACCCTCTGGCCTGTAAAGTTGACCGGGTCCTGCGTAAGGTTAAGGTAGTGGTAACCCCTTTTACTCATGATTTCCTCAAAGACAATCCCCTGGTCAGGGGTTCGGCTGTGCTGGGAACGGGAGAGCCGTACCTGATAATAGACTTCAGGGATGTAACCAAATTCGTCCGGTGAACAGTGACTATTTAAACTTATATTCAAAAGCTGGCAGGTTAACGAAGGAGGATAATTATGCCGGAGGCAAATAATTCACAATCAGTGTTGAAAAAATGCAAGACCGGCATTAAGGGCTTGGATGAAATTACCGGCGGAGGCTTGCCGGAGAGACGCCCCACTTTGTTATGCGGAGGCGCCGGATGTGGCAAAACCCTACTGGCCATGGAGTTCATTATTAGAGGGGCTGTTGAACATAACGAACCGGGGCTTTTTGTGTCTTTTGAGGAAAACAAAGAAGAACTGACTCAAAATGTCGCTTCATTGGGCTGGGATTTAAACAAACTGATCGAAGAGAAAAAAATTATAATCAGCTACATTTATATAGAACCAAGCGAAATTAAGGAAATGGGCGAATACGATCTGGAAGGTTTGTTTGTTAGGATTGACAGGGCCATCAACTCCATTGGTGTCAAGCGGGTAGTCATGGACACTTTGGAGGCTGTTTTCAGCGGTTTTACAAATATGACCATCTTGAGGGCTGAATTTCGCCGTCTTTTTCGATGGCTTAAGAACAAAGGAGTTACCGCCGTTATTACGGCCGAACAGGGTGACAGCACTATGACCCGCCACAATCTGGAGCAGTATGTCTCTGACTGTGTTATTCTGTTAGATCAACAAATCAAAGAGACAATCCTGACCCGGCGGTTACGGGTGGTAAAGTATCGCGGCTCCAATCACGGTTCTAACGAATACCCCTTTATCATAGATCAGAAAGGCATTTCCGTACTGCCCATCACCTCCCTGGGCCTGGAACACGAGGTTTCCACCGAAATAGTTTTCAGCGGTATTCCCCGGCTGGACACCATGTTGGGGGGCAATGGCTACTATCGGGGTACTTCCGTCCTCATCTCGGGCACAGCCGGCACGGGCAAGACCAGCATCGCCGCTTCTTTTATTCAGGCCACCTGTCAGCGGGGGGAAACTTGCATTTTTTTCGCCTTTGAAGAATCCATGAACCAGATCATCCGGAATATGCGATCCATTGGTATTGACTTGGAAAAATGGGTTAAGAATGGTCTGCTGCTTTTTCATGTGGCCAGACCTACCCTCTATGGCCTGGAAATGCACCTGGTGACCATGCACAAACTGATCGATGAGTTCAGGCCGAAAAACGTGGTGGTTGATCCCATCTCCAATCTAAACGCCGTCGGCACTACTTACGAAGCTCAAATGATGTTGCTTCGCCTGATGGATTTTTTGAAAGCCCGCCAAATCACTTCGTTGTTTACAGATCTGACCGTCACCCGCGAGGTTATTGACCAGACTGAAGTCGGTGTTTCATCATTGATGGATACCTGGATTGTCTTGAAGAGCATTGAAGCCGGGGGAGAGCGCAACCGCGGCCTGTATGTTATCAAGTCCCGCGGCATGAGCCATTCCAACCAGAGCAGAGAATTTCTTTTGACCTCCAATGGCTTGGAACTGGTTGATGTTTATGTCGGCCAGGAAGGTGTACTGACCGGAACCGCCAGATTTGCCCAGGAGGTTAAAGAAAAAGAAAGGACGTTAAGGCTTCGGCAGGAGCTTGAATCAAAGAAACGTGAACTGGAACGAAAACGCCGGATCATGGAACTTCAGATTGAATCCCTTCAGGCCCAATTTGAAGGCGAAAGTGAGGAACTGGAAACTCAAATCCAGTCTTATGAACTAGCTGAGAATCGTCTCGACAAAACTTCGTTAAGAATGGCCGAATTGCGTAAGTCAGACGGGATGTAATCCGGAGCCCTTTTCATTTGAGGGAGAAGCAACGATGGATGATCATCAAACAAAGCAAGAGAGGGCGACCGAAGCGGTCGGGAATTCCCCGCCCCACTTGACACGACATAGATTAACCTTATATGTGGCCGGAACAACCCCCAGCTCATTAAGAGCCATAGAAAACATAAGACTTATCTGTCAAGAAAATTTTGATGAAAAACATGAACTTGAGGTGGTTGATATATATCAGCGGCCGGAACTGGCTGAGCATGACCAAATAATCGCCATACCTACTTTGATCAGCAAATCGCCAAACGCCATGCGCCGAATTATCGGTGACCTGTCCAATACCGATCTTGTGCTGGTGGAGCTGGGAGTGAGACCAAAGATATAAAACGAGGCAAGGTATGACAGTAGAAGATAGAGATAAACGCCAACTCTTGATGGAATTGAACGAAGTCAAAGACCGCCTGGTGGAGGCTGAAAAAACCATCGAGGCTATGCGTCAGGGTGAAGTTGACGCTCTGATCGTTTCAAGGCCCGGAGAAAGGAAAATTTTTACCGAACAGGGAGCGGATCATACCTACCGATTGCTCATTGAACAGATGAGCGAAGGGGCTGCCATCCTCAACACCAATGGATTAATTCTCTATAGTAACCACAGGTTAGGCGGCATCCTCAGGACTAATATATCAAAAATAACAGGTTCTTCGTTTCGCCGCTTTGTGGCTCCCGACGATAGTCGGCTTTTTGAGGCGCTGCTTCAGAAAGCTGGTCAGACCGTCGCGAAAGAAGAACTTGATCTTAAAGTAGGGGATGACATCAGGGTTCCCGTTTATGTATCTATGAGTCCCCTCAGGATGGATGATAAATCCGTTTTCCTGGGCATGGTTGTAACTGATTTGACGGAGCAGAAGCGCAACGAGCAGATTCTGGCTGAAGAAAAGCTGTCCCGTTCTATTATTGAGCAGGCGGCCGAGCCTCTTGTGGTCTGTAGCCCAGATGGCCTAATTATGCGGGCCAGCGCCATGGCCGCCCAGCTTTACCGCCAAGACCCCATGTATCAGCCCTTTGACATCGTATTTCCCTTAAACAAAGTAGTCAACAAAAAAGCCTTCCTGATTGGGGAAGAAAGTAATGAAACGCGCCTGTCTTACTCGTCCATCGTGGAAGGCGCCGGCAAGCTTTCCGGGCTTGAGGCCGTCTTGAAGAGGCCGGACGATCAGGAAGTTTTCTTGGTTATTAACGCCAACAATATTCTTAACAATGAAGGCAAGGTCATTGGCTGCGTTATCAGCATGACGGACATTAGCTCGCGCAAGATGATGGAAGCGTCGCTGGAAAAAAATGAAATCAGATTTAGAGAATTATTTAATAATATCAACCTGGGGGTTACTATTTATGAAACAGATTCCGATGGCCGCGATTTCATCCTTAAAGAAATGAATCACGCCAGGGAATATATTGAAAAAATAGATAAAAATAGCGTACTGGGCAAGAGTTTCGCCCAGGCTTTCTCCTATGCCGTACCATCGGGGCTCCAGGACGTATTTGAGCGTGTCTGGAAAACCGGCCAGCCGGAGCATTATAATCACAACTTATATGAAGACGGAAAAACGGTCAGTTGGCGAGAAAACTATGTTTATAAACTGCCTTGTGGTGAACTTGTTTTAATCTGTAATGATGTGACGGAGAAAAAGAAACTGAATCAAGAGTTGTCCATGTGGTCTCACATCGTCAACGATGTTGAATGGGGAGTGGCTGTTGAGAGCGCCGATGGCCTGACTCTGGAGATGGTCAATCCCGCCTTTGCGAAAATGCATGGCTACACTACCTACGAACTTGCAGGGAGACTGATTGGTTATCTGTTTGATGAAGGTTCCAATAAAGAACTTTCACTTAATCTCGGTATTTCTGAAGAGAGGGGCCATTACTCTTTTGAATCAAGAAATATTCGCAAAGATAAATCTGTCTTTCCGGTTCTGGTGTCGGTAACTACGGTCAAAGATGAACAGGGCCGGCGGCTCTATCGCGCATATAATATGATTGACATTACAGATCGTAAGGAAGAGGAAAATCAAAGGAAAAAACTGGAGAGGCAGCTCCGCCAGGCCCAAAAGATGGAGGCCGTCGGGACTCTGGCCGGAGGAATCGCCCATGATTTCAATAATATTTTGGGGATTATTATCGGTTATTCAGAACTGTCTCTAGAATATCTCAAAACGGAATCAATCGATCCCCAGATTATTAAAAATAATTTAGATATCATAGTCCAGACCGGGGTCCGGGCGGTCAATCTGATAGACCAGATACTCAGGTTCAGCCGAAAAGCCGACACAGGAAAAAAACCTGTGATGATGGGTGCCATCCTGAAGGAAACCACAAAAATGCTCCGGGCCTCCCTCCCTTCAACCATCGAAATTAGGCAGGAAATATCTTGCCCCGAAACAACCGTCATGGCTGATCCCACGCAACTCCATCAGATCCTGATGAATCTCTGTACTAACGCTTCCCATGCCATGGGTATGACCCCCGGGGTG
>JADFXY010000080.1:0-5402 GCA_015233355.1 Deltaproteobacteria bacterium
AGTGCGGGATAATCATACCAACCAGACTCTTTACAGTGTCAGGACGTCTACTCCTGATTTAACCGACATCATCCCGGGGATGCAGATTAAGCTCCAACCGACTGTGGATACGCTGACTAGCTGGAATTCGGGAAAGACAAAGGGAAGATCGCTCAGTATAAATTAGAAATCATTCCGGACTTGAAACGAAGCGATTATCTCGTAGACACGGAGTACACGCCGGGCATGGACTATCGTGAGGTTCTAAGATTAGCCATGAAACGGGAGGAGAAGTCCCTGTTCCTATACGTCTCATCGGCCACAGCTTTGGCTTCTTTTAGACCAAGTCCGGTTAAGGCTCTGATAACCTTGATGACCTGAATCTTCTTATCGCCGCAGCTCGTGAGCTTGACGTCAAATTCAGTTTTTTCTTCAACAACCGGCGCAGCTTCCGCACCAGGAGCAGCAGCCACGGCAACCGTTGCGGCCGCAGCCGAAACACCAAATTTTTCCTCAAGCTCCTTAATTAATTCAGCCAGGGCCAGGACGCTCATATTGGATATGAAATCAATTACATCTTGTTTTGTTATGTCCGCCATCCCAATTCTCCTTTAATACGAAACGGCGCCGTGAAGTCGGTATTGATTACACTTAGGGCGCCGAAATATATATTGATTATTCAGGTACGGCCGACCCTTCTTTTTTGTCGGCAACGGCCTGAAGCGCCCTCAAAAACGTAGCAATAACCTGATTCAACGTAGACACAAAGCCGGTTGGAACGGCATTCATCGTCCCCAGCAGTTTGGCCAGCAAAACTTCCCGCGGTGGCAGCTTTGAAATCTGAACAATCTCATCACCTTGAAAAACACTGCCGTCAACGAATCCGACCTTAATAGAGAACTTGTCCTCAGCCTTGGCGAAATCGGCCAACACCTTGGCCATGGTGATGGGTTCATCATAACTAATGGCCACACCGGCCGGACCGGCAAAGTGATCCTTCAAACGGCTGACACCCGTATCTTGGGCAGCCAAATTCATCAGTGAATTCTTGACAACCTTATATTCAACCCCACTCTCTCGAAGGGAATCGCGGAGGCGACTTATTTTTTCAACCGTCAGCCCACTGAAGTTTGTCAACACCACCGCCTTGGCCCGGGCGAAGCGTTTATGCATGTCTTGGACTATCTTATCTTTTTGTTCTCGATTCAATCCTGGTTTCCCCCCCTTCTCTGACAGCTACTTTGCACTATCTTCTTGTGATTATCACGTACCCCTGCCAGAGAGAGACAAAACTACTCGAGTAGTCGTCAATCTGGTCTGGGCAGGCAATTTGCTTTAAGCGTGATGGCACGCGCCTGCTTTCTCCGACCGGAGTGTCAAACCATCGTCATGAGTTAGATGACGCTGATATTCTTTTTTCTATGATGTGATCAATTAGGCCTGTTTGAGCAATTCCCGCACAACCAAAGGATCAATCTTGACTCCCGGCCCCATGGTTGTGGAAATGGCCACCCCTTTGAGGTAGGTGCCTTTGCTGGCCGGGGGCTTGAGTTTAAGGACCATCTCAAAAAATGCAGTCATGTTCTGAAGGATCTTTTCCTTGCCAAAGGAGACGCGGCCCACCGGGGCATGAACGACCCCTGCCTTTTCCACCCTGAAGTCTATCTTACCGGCCTTGAGATCAGTCACGGCCCTGGTCACGTCGAAGGTGACGGTGCCCAGCTTGGCGTTGGGCATTAACCCGCGGGGACCCAAAATCTTACCTAATTTCCCGACCGTACCCATCATGTCCGGAGTAGCCACCGACTTATCGAATTCAAGCCACCCACCCTTGATCTTTTCCACAAGATCATCCGCCCCGACATAATCGGCTCCGGCATCAAGGGCCTCTTTTTCTTTTTCTCCCTTGGCGAAGACCAGTACTCGAACAGTTCGCCCCGTTCCGTGCGGGAGAACCACCGAGCCCCTGACCATCTGGTCGGCGTGCCGGGGATCAACGCCCAGGCGAACCGCTACATCGACCGTTTCGTCAAACTTTGCATAAGCGTTTTGAAGGGCCAAGGAAAGGGCCTCATCAAATCCGTACTTATTGTTCCGGTCGATCATCTTAACCGCGTTCTTGTATTTTTTTCCTCGAAAAGCCATTAACGACTCCTGATAACTGAATCCCGCCAAATCATACGGAGGAGAAAATATAAACAAATGGCAAAACAATCAGTCGATAATCTCAATACCGATACTTCTGGCCGTGCCGGCGATAGTCCGATAGGCAGACTCAAGACTGGTGGTGTTCAAATCGGGCAGCTTCATTTTGGCGATGCTTTCGACTTGTTTCTTGGTTAACTTGGCCACCTTATTGCGATTGGGTTCGGCTGAGCCTTTAGGTAATTGAGCTTCTTTTTTTAGCAAAATAGAGGCCGGCGGCGTCTTGGTGATGAAGGTGAAGGATCTATCCGAATAGATCGTCACCACCACCGGGATGATCATCCCGTCTTGACCTTGAGTCTTGGCATTGAATGCCTTGCAGAACTCCATTATATTAACGCTATGTTGCCCCAACGCCGGGCCGATCGGGGGTGATGGATTAGCACTCCCGGCCGGGACCTGCAGCTTGACATTTGCGATTATCTTTTTTGCCATCCTGAAAACTCCTCACGTTGTCTTTATAAACCACATACAACCCGAATCCGGTTTACACCTTGCCTTAACCATTCATCACGGCGCGTAAGCTTTTAATCTCATTCCGGGCTAAATTAGGCCATAAAAAAATTTAGATCTTGGCCACCTGGAAGAATTCCAATTCCACCGGGGTCGACCGACCAAAAATGCTGATCAGCACCCTGACCTTGCCCTTATCCGGCTTCACCTCATCAACAACACCATTAAAGTTGGTAAACGGACCTTCCACCACCCGGACATTATCACCAACTTCAAGCTGCATTTTCGGTTTGGGGCGGAGAGTCCCTTCGGCCATCTGACCAAGAATTCTCTGAGCATCCTCTTCGGGTACCGAAGCCGGTTGATTTTTCCCCCCCACAAACCCGGTCACCTTGGGAGTGTTCTTGACGATGTGCCATGTTTCATCGTTCATCGCCATCTTGATCAAGATGTACCCAGGGTAGAACTTCCGAGACGTGGTCTTCTTTTCACCCTTGACCATCTCCATAACTTTTTCAGTTGGAACCAATATCGTCTCAAACTTGTCTTCCGCGTGGTATTGCTTGATCCGTTCCTCCAGGGCCGACTTAACCTTGTTCTCATACCCGGAATAGGTGTGAATAATGTACCATTTTAAGTTTGAATCCATCGGCCTAACCCCCGTCACTCCCAAACACTAACCGTGTCTCTTACCATTTATTAAAGCTGGCCGGTATTACACCCCTGGGGTCAGTCCCTGAGCGATGACCAATTACCTTGTGACAACACACAACCGCTAGGCAAGGAGGGATCCAGATTTATCATTGGATGACCACTTTGTTTCACTTCACCTCTGTCTAGTTGCGATTAGTTGCAGCGCCCGGTAGAGATGGACCGGGCCAGGCGTTGGTTATCTCCATTCAAAGGTTGTCGTCAGGCATAATTGTTATTTTAATTTAGCCCGGCCTGGCCGCCTGGGTAAGGATTTATTTGATGACCGAACCCACTAACTGCGTCAGCCCAAAATCAACAAAACCCAAATACATCGACACCAGTGCCACCACAACCAGAACAACCGAGGTCGATGCGATAGTTTCTTTCCGAGAAGGCCAGGTCACCTTTTTCAGCTCAATCTTGACTTCCCGCAAAAATTGAACCGACGTGGTGAAAGAATTCTCAAGAAAGCCGGTCTCCGGGAGGCGTGCTTTTTTCTTTTTCTGAGCGGCCTTATCAGTAGCGGATTTGGTAGACGCTGCTTTCCGGGCCGAGGTATCGGTATTCGGCCGGTTGCCCACGCCTTTTTCGCCGGGCGTGGCGGTTTCGTCGCTCCCATTATTTTTCATAGTCTTTAGGTTCACCATGTTTTTGTCTGTGACGCCTAGAGGTCGTAAATTTGAGACCCCGGATTTAAGCTGGTTGCTGGTTATTGGTGCCCGCCGTCCGAGATAATTGTCGTCATGATCCAAGACCGACTCAACCCGGACTGCCGTAATGAATGTTATTGCTGCGGGCGAGTAGGCCCCACACAAAAATGGCAGGCCAGGAGGGATTCGAACCCCCAACACCCGGATTTGGAGTCCGGTGCTCTAGCCGTTAGAGCTACTGGCCTGCAGAGATGGTCCCCAATAAAAGGGTACCGAATTTATTTCGTTTCCTTATGTGCCGTGTGAGTCAAGCAGAATCGGCAGTACTTCTTAAGTTCCAATTTATCTGGGGTTTTTCTTTTGTTCTTAGTGGTGGTGTAGTTCTTGTTTTTACATTTGGTGCATGACAAATTAATTATATCGCGCATGTCTACCTTCTATCCTGCCTGGGGAGTTGCAAACTGCCTGGTTACTCCCCGGCATTATTTATCAGCCCAACCTGAAGTTAGGCGATAATCTCGCTGATGACGCCGGCGCCGACTGTTCTGCCGCCTTCACGAATAGCAAACCGAAGTTCCTTCTCCATGGCGATGGGCATGATCAGGTTGACTTCGATTGACACGTTGTCGCCGGGCATAACCATTTCCACGCCTTCTGGAAGAGTCACCACGCCGGTCACATCGGTTGTCCGGAAATAAAACTGGGGCCGATATCCATTAAAAAACGGAGTGTGCCGGCCACCTTCCTCTTTGGTCAGAACGTAGGCTTCGGCTTTGAACTTGGTATGGGGAGTAATTGATCCCGGCTTGGCTACGACCTGGCCGCGTTCCACTTCTTCCCGTTTCAGACCACGGCACAGAAGCCCCACGTTGTCGCCCGCAATACCTTGATCCAGTGTCTTCCGAAACATCTCCACGCCGGTACAGACAGTCTTGTGGGTCGGCTTGACTCCGACGATCTCGACATCGTCACCCACTTTGATAATGCCCCGCTCAACGCGGCCGGTGACCACCGTACCTCGACCGGAAATGGAGAACACATCTTCGATCGGCATTAAGAACGGTTTGTCCGTATCACGAATCGGCTCCGGAACAAAACTGTCCACGGCAGCCATCAAATCAAGAATGGGCTTGCAATTCTCACAGGCCCCTTTTCCGCATCCACACTGAAGGGCCTTTAGGGCTGATCCACGAATAATCGGGGTGTCGTCACCGGGAAACTCATATTTGTCCAAGAGTTCCCGCAGCTCCAATTCCACCAACTCGATCAATTCGGCATCGTCCACCATGTCCACCTTGTTCAAAAAAACCACTATGCTGGGCACGCCAACCTGCCGGGCCAGCAAAATGTGTTCTCTCGTCTGCGGCATGGGGCCGTCATCGGCGCCGACCACCAGGATCGCCCCATCCATCTGGGCCGCAC
>JADFXY010000080.1:5412-13523 GCA_015233355.1 Deltaproteobacteria bacterium
AATGTAGTCAGCGTGACCGGGGCAGTCCACGTGGGCATAGTGTCGATTCTTTGTCTGATACTCCACATGGGCCGTGGCGATGGTGATCCCTCGCTCTTTTTCCTCGGGGGCCTTGTCTATCTGATCGAAGGCGATGTATTCCGCCCCGCCGCTTTTGGATAAGCATAGCGTAATGGCCGAGGTCAACGTTGTCTTGCCATGATCTATATGGCCAATCGTCCCGACGTTGACATGCGGTTTGTTTCTCTCGAATTTCTTCTTAGCCATAACCTGTCCTCCTCAAAATCAATTCGCCGTATTAGGCGGCCCTTGGCGACCGCATTGGAGTGCCGGGACTGTTCGATTTTACTTTTTTTTTAGCCACTAGCTGCGGGATTGATCCGGTCACCGATGGTGACCGCCATCTCACCCCGTTGCTGAAGTTACCAGCGATAGTGGGCAAAAGCCTTGTTTGCTTCAGCCATCTTGTGGGTGTCTTCCTTTTTCTTGACCGATGCCCCGCGATTATTAAAGGCATCCAGAAACTCGGCGGCCAGTTTAGCCTCCATGGTCTTTTCCGACCGTTTCTCGGCGTGCCCGATAATCCACCGGATGGACAAGGCACGGCGCCGTTCGGGTCTGACCTCTACCGGGACTTGATAGGTAGAGCCTCCCACTCGACGGGACTTGACTTCAATCATCGGTTTTACGTTTTCCAAAGCTTTCTCAAAGATCTTGACCGGATCTTCTTTGGCTCTCTTTTCGATGATCTCGAAAGAATTATACAAGATGGACTCGGCGATGCTCTTTTTACCATTTCGCATGATGCCGTTGATAAACTTGGCCACCAACTTATTGTGGTATTTGGGGTCCGGTAGTATATCTCTTTTGGCAACAACTCTTCGGCGTGGCATGTTTCCCTCGGCTGTTACGTTTCGATAGGAGAAAGATTATGCTATTTTGGGCGCTTTGCCCCGTACTTGGAGCGGCCCTGGCGGCGATCCTGAACCCCGACGGAGTCGAGAGTGCCTCTAATAACGTGATACCTGACCCCCGGGAGGTCCTTGACCCGGCCGCCTCTGATAAGGACAACCGAGTGTTCCTGAAGATTGTGACCGATGCCGGGTATGTAAGTAGTCACTTCCATGCCGTTGGTCAGCCGGACCCTGGCTACCTTCCTCAATGCGGAGTTAGGCTTTTTGGGCGTCGTGGTGTATACTCTGATACATACACCGCGCTTTTGAGGGCAGGCTTTCATGGCCGGGGTGTTGGTTTTCTTCTTTACCTCTATACGGCACTTTTGGATCAGTTGATTTATTGTTGGCATTCTATTTAGACCTCTTCAAGCGGAACGTGACTGTTGCGTTCTGAAGTAAAAAAATATATGCTTACACCACGGTGGTCTGTCTGTCAAGAAGTTTTTTCATCTAAATGTAACTTCTTTGCTACAGTTGCACTTCGCCTACATCTCGCCCCTCTAAAGGGACCGCCATCAATACTTGGCCTTGGCGATGATCTGCTCTGATTCCAGAATCTTAGGCCCTCGATACTTGGCCATCCCGGTCCCCGCAGGGACTAACCGGCCCATAATTACATTTTCTTTCAGACCACGTAGCCAGTCCACCTTTCCGGCGATAGCCGCCTCGGTCAATACCTTGGTCGTCTCTTGGAAAGACGCGGCTGAAATAAAGCTCTCCGTGCTCAAGGACGCCTTGGTTATGCCTAACAGCATTGGTTCACCTTCAGCCGGTTGACCGCCCTTTTCCACGATGCTTCGATTCTCTCTGTCAAAATGCAGCTTCTCGACCTGTTCCCCAACCATAAAGGTCGTGTCGCCGGACTTAATGATTCTGATGCGGCGAAGCATTTGGCGAACAATAACTTCGATGTGCTTGTCGTTTATTTTGACGCCCTGTAAGCGGTAGACCTCCTGGACTTCATCCACCAGGAACTTAGCCAGCTCCTTGACGCCTTTGACGGCCAGAATGTCATGCGGGTTGGGGGACCCATCCATCAAGGGCTCGCCGGACTTGACCACATCGCCCTCATGGACGCTGACGTGCTTGCCCTTGGGGATCAAGTATTCTCTGGGTTCACCCACCTCAGGCGTGACCACGACCTTACGTTTTCCCTTGGTGTGCTTGCTGAAAGAGACACGTCCGTCGATCTCGCTGATTATAGCGAATTCTTTTGGCTTTCTAACCTCAAAAAGCTCGGCCACACGGGGTAGACCACCGGTGATATCTTTTGTTTTGGTCGTTTCCCGCGGGATCTTGGCCAACACGTCTCCGGCCATGACCATGTCGCCTTCGTTGGTCATGATGATGGCGCCCACCGGAAGGAGATACCTGGCCATTGTTTCCGACTCCGGGAGCCGCATGGTTTTACCGGATTCGTCTTTTATGGAGACTCTGGGCCGCACTTCAGTGTCTTTAAACTCAACGACCACCTTGCTGGACTTGCCGGTAACCAGGTCGACCTTTTCTTGCATGGTCTTCCCTTCCATGATATCCCCAAATTTGACCCGGCCCGAGGCCTCTGTCAAGATCGGGATAGTGAAGGGATCCCACTCGGCGATGAGTTGATCTTTGGTGACCACTTCGCCTTCTTTAATTCGGAGATGGGCCCCGTAAATAATGGGGTACCTCTCCCGCTCATGGCCTTCCTGATCCAAAATGTTGACCACGCCGTTTCGGTTCATGACCACCAGCTCGCCGCTCGGCTTTTCCACCACGTGCAGATTGTAGAACTTGATAACCCCACCATGCTTGGATTTGATGGTGGTTTGTTCTACCCGCCGGGAGGCGGTGCCGCCGATGTGGAAGGTCCGCATAGTCAACTGTGTGCCCGGTTCACCGATGGACTGGGCAGCGATGATCCCGATGGCGGCTCCGATATCTACCGGCCGGCCATGGGCCAGATCCCGGCCGTAACACTTAACGCAGACACCATGGGTCGACTGGCAGGTCAAAACTGAACGGATTTGGACCCGATCAAGGGCGGCATCTTCAATCTCTTTAACCGCCTCCTCGTCAATGACTTGATTGGCCTTAACGATAACGTAATTGGGATCGGACGCCGGTCTGGTCGGGTCGGTGATATCCCACAAGGTGATTCGACCCAGGATCCGTTCGCCTAAGGTTTCGATCACTTCGCCGGCCTCCCGGAGGGATTCGACAAAAATTCCATCCAGGGTTCCACAATCCACTTCCGAGATGACTGCGTCTTGGGCCACGTCGACCAATCTTCTGGTCAGGTACCCCGAGTTGGCCGTCTTCAGGGCCGTATCGGCCAAACCCTTTCGGGCGCCGTGGGTGGAAATGAAGTACTGCAAAACGTTCAGACCTTCCCGGAAGTTGGCCGTAATGGGCGTCTCGATGATCTCGCCCGACGGTTTGGCCATCAAACCTCGCATCCCGGCAAGTTGCCGCATCTGATCCTTGCTGCCTCGAGATCCGGAATCCACCATCATATAGATCGGGTTGAAAGACTGGATGGTTTTGATATTTCCATCATCATCTTTGACCTTCTCGAAGGATACTTCCATCATCATCTCTTGGGCTACATCATCCGTGGCCTTGGCCCAGATATCAACCACCTTGTTGTACTTTTCACCGGCCGTGATCAGACCTTCGGTGTATTGCAGCTCAATCTCGGAAATGTCCTTGGTGGCAACGTCCAGGATTTCCTTCTTCTTTGCCGGGATAACCATATCCGACACGGAAATGGAGATACCGGCCCTGGTGGCGTATTCATAGCCGGTATCCTTTAACCGGTCGGCCAAGATAACCGTTTTCTTCAGGCCGCAGGTGCGGTGAGCCAGGCCGATAAGCTTCCGAAGTTCCTTTTTTGTCATGACCCGATTGATTTCGTCAAAGGGGATCTCGTCAGGAACAACTTCTTTCAGAATTATCCGGCCAACCGTAGTCGAGACGATGGTCCCATTCATCCGCACCTTGATCGGGGCTTGCAGGTCAAGTTCCTCTGAATCATAGGCCACCCGGACCTCGATGGGGCTGGAGCAGATCTTGCCGGCCCCTTTGGCCAGCGGTCTTTCCCTGGTCATGTAATAGAGACCCAAAACAATATCCTGGGAAGGAACAATGATTGGTTCGCCATTGGCCGGGGAAAGGATGTTATTGCTCGACATCATCAGGACCCGGGCTTCTATTTGGGCTTCGATCGACAATGGGATATGCACAGCCATCTGGTCACCGTCAAAGTCGGCGTTAAAGGCGGTGCAGACCAGCGGATGGAGCTGGATGGCCTTACCTTCAATCAAGATGGGTTCAAAGGCCTGAATGCCCAGCCGGTGAAGTGTCGGGGCCCGGTTTAACAAGATGGGGTATTCACGGACCACCTCATCGAGGGTATCCCAGACTTCGGGAGTTTCCCGCTCAACCAGTTTCTTGGCGCTCTTAATGGTGTTGACTAAGCCCTTCTTTTCCAACCGCTGGTATACAAAAGGCTTGAACAACTCCAAGGCCATTTTTTTCGGCAGCCCGCATTGGTGGAGCCTGAGATTGGGTCCCACGACGATAACCGTCCGGCCGGAGTAATCAACCCGTTTACCCAGCAGGTTCTGTCTGAAACGGCCTTGCTTTCCTTTAAGCATATCGCTCAAAGACTTTAAGGGGCGTTTGTTCGGCCCGGTAATGACCTTGCCCCGGCGTCCGTTATCGAACAGGACGTCTACGGCTTCTTGCAACATCCTTTTTTCGTTACGGATAATGATATCCGGGGCGTTAAGTTCCTGAAGCCTTTTCAACCTGTTGTTTCTATTGATGACCCGCCGGTACAAATCGTTCAAATCAGAAGTTGCGAACCGGCCGCCATCCAAAGGCACCAGCGGTCTTAACTCCGGGGGGAGAACGGGAATGACGTCCATAATCATCCATTCCGGACGATTACCCGAATCCTTAAAGGCTTCGATAACCTTTAGGCGCTTAGCCAGTTTCTTCCGTTTAGCCTCGGAATTGGTCGTGGTCATTTCTTCCCGAAGCTTAACCGAATCTTCTTCGAGGGTGACCCTTTCCAACAGATACTTGATGGCCTCGGCGCCTATGCCGCCTTTGAAGTCTTCTCCCGCGGTATCCCGCAATTCTCGATATTTATCTTCAGAAATAAGCGTCTTGGGCTTTAGGCTGCTGCCGCCTTCCTCCAGCACGATATAAGACTCAAAATAAAGTACCTTTTCCAGGTCTTTCAAGGTCAGGTCCAGCAAATTTCCGACCTTTGAGGGAAGGCTCTTCAGAAACCAGATATGAGCCACCGGACTGGCCAGTTCTATGTGAGCCATCCGTTCCCGGCGAACTTTAGACTGGATTACTTCAACACCACATTTTTCGCACACGACACCGCGGTGTTTCATCCGTTTGTACTTGCCGCAATTACACTCGTAATCCTTAGTCGGGCCAAAAATCTTGGCGCAGAACAGCCCGTCTCTTTCCGGTTTAAACGTCCGGTAATTGATCGTTTCCGGCTTCTTCACTTCCCCATGCGACCATTCCCTGATCATTTCCGGAGAAGCCAAAGAAATCTTCACCGCCTTGAAGCTTAAAGGGTCTTTAGGCTTGGCAAAAAAGCTGTATAAATCATCCAAGGCAATACCTCCTTAGGCCGCCGGGAGTTCTTCTTCGACGAGTTGAATATCCAAACCCAGACTCTTCAATTCCTTGACTAAGACGTTAAAAGACTCGGGTAATCCGGCTTCCAATACGTTGTCACCCTTGACAATCTTTTCATACATCCTCGTCCGGCCAGGCACGTCATCCGATTTCACCGTCAAAAACTCCTGCAAAGTATATGAGGCGCCATAAGCCTCCATGGCCCAGACTTCCATCTCACCCAGCCGTTGACCACCAAACTGGGCCTTGCCGCCGAGTGGCTGTTGGGTTACCAAGGAATAGGGGCCGGTTGAACGGGCATGGATCTTGTCGTCAACCAAATGGTGAAGCTTCATAATGTACATCATCCCGACCGTGACCTTCCTGTTAAAGGGTAAGCCGGTCCGGCCATCGAAGAGACCTGCCTGGCCCACGCCCGGTAGCCCGGCTTCAACCAGAAATTCTTTGATTTCATCTTCACTGGCCCCGTCAAAAACGGGCGTGGCAATGTAGATGCCCTCATCATTTCTGTGCATCACGTTCGGGGCGTCATTTTCGGTAATTTTATCGATATCGTCGTGTTCACGACGGGGATAAGCCCGCTTCAACTTGGCTTTTAACGCATCGAGAGCCTCAGGGTTCTTTTGGACGGCCTCTATAAGTTCCCGCACTTGTCGTCCTAATTCCTTGGAGGCCCAACCTAAGTGTGTCTCCAGCACCTGGCCCACGTTCATCCGGGAGGGGACACCAAGTGGATTCAAGACAATGTCAACCGGGGTTCCATCTTCAAAGTAGGGCAAGTCTTCTTCAGGCAAGACCCGAGATACGACACCTTTGTTTCCATGGCGTCCGGCCATTTTGTCGCCTACCGAGAGCTTTCTTTTCATGGCCACATAGACTTTGACCATCTTAATTACCCCAGGAGGTAATTCGTCGCCTTTTTGAAGTTTGCCGATCTTTCTTTCAACGGTTTCCTTGATCAATTCCACTTTATCTACGTAGCTGTCAATTATTCCGCTGAGCGCTTCCAACTTGTCCGGTCCGCAATTTATCTTGATTTCCTGCCACATCCTAACCGGCACCGAATCAATAAGGGCGTCTGAAATCATGTCGCCCTTATTAACGATCTTCTTCCCGGACACAGGGTCTTTGTAACTTGCAGTAACCATCTGGCCGGACAGGAGGTCAACCAACCGCCGAGTGACACTTCGCTTGATAATCCCGATTTCGTCATCACGATCTTTGTATAGCTTGGCGATCTCCTCATCCTCAATGGACTTGGCCCGATTATCCTTATCCACACCTTTCCGGGCAAAGACTCGAGCATCAATAATAGTCCCTTCTACACCAGGCGGAACCCGTAGCGAGGAGTCTTTTACGTCACCGGCTTTCTCGCCGAATATAGCCCGCAGCAATTTCTCTTCCGGCGATAACTGGGTCTCGCCTTTGGGAGTAATCTTGCCGACCAAGATATCATCGGGCTTGACTTCAGCGCCAATCCGAATAATACCGCTTTCATCAAGATTCTTTAGAGCGTCCTCGCCGATATTGGGGATATCCCGGGTGATCTCCTCCGGTCCCATTTTGGTGTCCCGGGCGACCACTTCATATTCTTCAATATGGATGGAGGTGTAGATATCATCCTTGATAATCCGTTCACTAACCAGGATGGAATCCTCAAAGTTGAACCCGCCCCAGGACATGAAGGCGACCATCACGTTCCGGCCCAAGGCCAGTTCGCCCATTTCCGTGGCCGGCCCATCGGCGATGATGTCACCTTTCTTGACCCTGGCATACTTGCTCACGATCGGCTTTTGATTAAAGCAGGTATTTTGGTTGGATCGCTGGTACTTGATCAGCTTGTAGATTTCTACATCCGGTCCTTCAGCCACGGCATTCTGGCCATCTTTATCATAACGAAGCACAATCCGGGAAGCATCAATGTCTTCCACTACGCCATCCCGCCTGGCCACCACAGCGACCCCGGAATCATGGGCCACCACGGCTTCCAACCCGGTCCCGATAAGTGGAGCCCGGCAGCTCAGTAAAGGTACGGCCTGCCGCTGCATGTTTGAACCCATCAAGGCCCGGTTGGCGTCATCATTCTCCAAAAAGGGGATGAGCGAAGCCGCGACACTGACCAACTGGTTGGGAGATACGTCCATCAAGGTCACCTCATCGGGGCGAGCCATGACATATTCTCCCTCTTTCCGGGCTGATATCGCGTCTACAGTATATCGTCCAGTCTCGTCAAAGGGTGCATTGGCCTGAGCGATGACCTGGTTGATTTCATCGAGTGCGCTTAAGAATCTGACCTCAGATGATACCCGCCCTTCGACGACCTCCCGGTAAGGAGTCTCAATAAATCCAAATTTGTTGACGCGGGCATAAGTGGAAAGCGAAACGATCAACCCGATGTTGGGACCTTCAGGGGTTTCAATGGGGCAGATCCGACCGTAGTGGGTGGGATGCACATCCCGCACCTCAAACCCGGCTCGTTCACGGGTCAAGCCTCCCGGTCCCAGG